>JAKPRU010000401.1 GCA_029557025.1 Candidatus Omnitrophota bacterium
GTGATTCGCTCCACCCGTCCCTGCAGTTTCTGGGTCATGGCGCTTCTCGGGAAAAGCCCCGTGGGGGCAGGATGGTCGACCAAAGCCTCGAACCCCCTTCCTGCCGGGATCGGAATTCGGGGGTCGGGAGGCTCCCGGGACCCGGACCTTGGCCCAATGCCGTTGAATCAAGCGGTTTGATTCCCCCCTTCAAGGGGGTGCTTGGGGTGCGCTCACACTCCCCCTACCGTCCCAGTGCCCCGTCGAGGGGGGGGAATTCCTACAGGGCCGTTTCACCAACTCAACCGCTTTGGGGCCTCGGCCCGGGGGGACCCGTTTGGTCAACCGCCCAGAGTCCCGGGGGGGACCTCGTTGTCTGAGACGAAATCCAAGCTCACCTTCCAGGACCGGCCGCCGCCCCTCAATGACCCTGACTTGAACGACGTTCGTGACTCCCGACCGGGCGGGAATCCGGGTATTTGGAGAATTCCCCGGCACCCCGCTCCCCGCCTGGTACCTACGGGGAGGGGGGAACGTTCAGTCAAAAAGCTTGGCCGCCCCCCGCGGCACAACCCCGTGAGCGTTCTTCTCGAAAGCAAAAGGGCTCTCGCTTCCTTTCCCGCCCCCAGGAGGGATGCGCCTCCCCGGTAAGCCCCGCCGGGAGAAAATCTCACGCCCCTGGCCGCTCCTCGCGATGAGGCGACCGCGGGCCGTGTGTGGGTGCAGGTTCTGCGGCAGACCGTTCCCGGAATGAAATGTAACACCATTGTCCCGGAGAACCTACTGGAATCATGAATGAATATCACTTTGACAATTTGACCGAGCATGATATATAGACGCAAAGCCTTTCGGAGGGCTGGGGCGTACGAGGTGCCTTCCGGAAAGGAACGGCCTTCGGGAGTTTTCGGCAGCAGAACCGAGGAAGGCCGGAAGCGGTTAAACCACATAGGGGAGTAGAGAGGCCAACCGATGTCGCTTTACATCAAGACGGAAGATTACCGCAAACACGGAATCAGCAAATACTCGGATCTGGCATTGATCCGAACGGTCGTCCAGAAGGAACTCAATATTGATCGGGTTTTCGTATCCTTTGTGAACAAACACGAATACATCCGAGTGGATTTTTTGAGACCTCGACCTCCGCGCCGCCCCAGGGGCCGCCAACATTACCGAAGCGAAAAAGCAAGTCAAGAGACCAAAGAAGCCTAACAGGGTGTTCAAAAAGCAACAAATACATCTGAATCTGAAGTGTACCCCATTGTCTAGTAAAGCCTGTTGAAAAGCCGTCTATTTCGACCGGTTAACGGAGTCACGTGTCGCTTTTTGGGAGAAAAATTCGAGGTCGATGGGGACTCCTCCCACCTTTTGAGCAGAGGAAGGAATTATGGCCGGTGGCCTATGCGGCGTCATGTCCTCATGTGGACATGCCTGTGCTCACCCTGTTTTGAACCCTCCATTGTTCAATAAGGTAGAGAGAATTGCCCGCGACCCCGCCGGATCGGTTACGCTGCTTGACAGCAGAACATTTTCAGCTGTTTGGGTAATGTCTTCTTGGTTTCCGTTTTGCGGGTTCCGACGATTTCCAGAACCACGGTGGCCATCTGCGCCAGGGTTGCCGCAACCAACGTCGAGTGCTGCGATTTCACGCGCAGAGGATCCAAGCCCTCTCGGTGTTTGAGCAGATTGAAGCAACGTTCCATGTTTTTACGAATGTCCCTGGCCTGCTCAACACCATACACCTGATCCTGGATTTGACCGAAGCGCCCAGCATCCAGTGGAATCTCCCGGCACTTCGAACAAGTGGGAGCATGGAAGCACTCATCGGCCCCGCAGTGAAACTCATGGCCCGTTTCCGTCCTGCCCCCATAGCTCATGGGGACTTCGCAGTGGCCATTCAAATAGACGGCGCCACTGTTCGGGTCAACGTGATCTGGAATAAGGGCCTTCTCCTTGGCCGGTGTGATGATGGTCACCCCATAGTCTTTCCGGATCTGCTCGTTTTGCTCCGTGTCGATGTAGCCTTCATCGACAGTAACGATGTCCATGGAAAGCCCCATGGCATGACCAAAACCAATCAGCTGGGGCAGGAACAGATTGTCATGATGGTTGGCCGGCGCAGCCAGTGAGAACAACGGATGATTGAGTCCCGTGTTGGGGTCGATCGCGACCAGGGTGTGGATGCGGTAGCCAACGAAGTACTCCGATTTATCCCGTTTTTTGCGCCGCTTGCCGCAGTCCGCCTCCAGTTCCGCATAGATCCGGACCTTTTTGTTGCCCACCTCGATCGTCGCCAGGGGTCTGGGGCACGATAGAACGGCCACGTCAGTGGAATCAATACCGCAAACCCGGAATGGATGCGTTATCCTGCCGCTCTTGACCAACAGATGGATCACATACACCATCAGATTCACCAGTTGAACGACCGTCAAACTGTTTCGAAACCGGCTCAATTGAGTGTGGTCTATCGTTATTGCCCTGTGGAGCGGCAGGTGGATGAAGGCTCGCTGCCTTTTACTGTCCATCCGGTTGATGACATCCCTGCAATACTTACGATAACTGATCTCCGCGTAGCGCAATGACTTGAGCAATTCAGCACGTAAATAGTGGCTGGGATACAGGTCCCTCATGCTCGGCGTATACCCGACAGGAGCCAACAAACGGTTCACTACCCGGTCATCCACCAACCTATCAATCGCCTCGAGCTCCGGGTCTTCATAGCGGCTCGGCCACCGTTTCACGGGAAAGCTCAAGAGACTGCGGGTCGTCTGCTCGACGAACTGCTCCATCTCCGCCAACTTGATGATTCCGGGCATCGGCACCGGTGTGTTCGTCAGTTCATGAATGGGAATATCCGCTGTCGGCTCGTTCCCGGTATTCTTGGCGACTACGCTCTCCAAGACTTCCCCGGCAATCCGCTGTTTCTCCTTTCGAGGCAGCCGGCGCCATTTTGGGAATTCCTTCTTCAGTTGTTTCAGAACTTCGCGTTTGATATCCTTCTCTCGCATGGAAAGCTCCTGTATGTTTCGAGTGGTTTTTCTTGGTCGGAAATACCCCTTGAATATACCAGCTTTCCATGCCTAACA
>JAKPRU010000404.1 GCA_029557025.1 Candidatus Omnitrophota bacterium
TTGATTCATCATCAATGGAAAGGAAAGAAAGAAATGAGAACCGTGCTCCTCCTGCTTTTCGCGACCTGTACGGCGTTCTGCGCATGGACTCATCCCACCTCGATTGATAAGGACGGCATGTTGAAGGTGAACGGGGAGCGGGTATTTATCCTGGGCCTGTACCAGCAGGCAGAGGACGATGCCGGTGCGGCAGAGGTGGCGGATGCGGGATTCAATCTCATCCGTTGCGGCTCCTCGAAAGAAGATCTGGATCGGGCGCAGGCGCATGGTCTTGAAGCGTGGATTCCCCTAGGCGGGGTGGCCGTCTCCAGTGACAAAGACGCGGAGCAGCTGAAATCGATTGTGGACTCATGGAAAAACCACCCCGCGCTGGCAGTCTGGGAAGGGCCGGATGAGATTCTGTGGAATGTTTGGTATTCGCGCTGGATGAACGCGGAGAAACGCTGGAACGAAGTGGAGCAGGTTTTCAAGAAGTACAAAGAGACTCATTCCTCGCCCGGGAATCCGGATGCGCTTCATGCTCAATGGCTGCGATACCGCCGGACCGGACGGTTTGCGCTTGCGGAAGGGGTTGAGGAGGATCTGCGGAAAACCCTCGAAATGCCCCCGGCCAATGAACGTCTCAGCGAATGGTGCAACTACGTGGACCCGCTTTATGAGCAACTCGAGCGCGGAACGGATGTCATCCGAAAAGCCGACCCACAGCATGTGCTGTGGTTCAACCATGCGCCACGAAACTCCATGGAGGACCTCACCCGGTTCGGGACTGTTGCGGATATTGTCGGATGTGATATCTATCCTGTGCCGCCGGACTCCTCGAACGGCCACAGCGACCTGATTGACAAAACAATCACGAGTGTCGGAGCGTATACGCGGCGCATGGCCAAGTCCGCACCGGGAAAACCGGTGTGGATGGTATTGCAGGGATTTGGCTGGAAGGATATCGGCGGAGGAGGCTCCACGGCACGACCGACTTACAGTCAAACGCGGTTTATGGCCTACGACGCCATCGTCTACGGGGCGAGAGGGATTCTATACTGGGGAACCCATGCCATTGAGCGCGATTCGGAATTGTGGTCCGATATCAAGAAAGTGGTTTCAGAACTGGATTCTCTACAGCCGTTTCTTTCGGCGCCCGACCGGAACGATGGATACAGCCTCGCCGAGTATCCGTCATCCAGGTCGGATGAGCGCCCTGTCGTTTTCATGGCGAAGGAGCGAGACGGCCGGTGGGCGTTTATTGTTGTCAACGAAGCGGATGAGGCGACCCAGTTCGATCTGTGCGGGCTGGAGAAGCTGAACGGTAAGGAATTGGAGGTTTTGAATGAAGGGGAAAGCCTTGTTGTCAAGAACGGGCGTGTAACTTATGGACTGCCGGGGCGAGGTGCATCGGTGCTGGTGACGAAGAAATAGGACGGATAAGACAAATAGGAGTTATCCGGTGAAAGCTGAAATCCGGTATTCCATGGGTAAAAGGGCGGCGTTATATTTATTTCCCTCACCCCTGCCCTCTCCCGGCGGGAGAGGGAGAAGAGTGGTTCCGGAAGCAGGGGAGAGATCAATTTGAACGGAGAGGCGCGAATGAAATCGTTAATAGATCGCCGAACGTTTTTTGTTGGAATGACCGGGCTATGCGGGACACTGTGGATAGCGCCATGGGTGAGGGCAGCGGAACAAGTGGCCTTGAAACCTATGCCGAGACGGGTGCTGGGCCGGACAAAACAGGAAGTCTCTATGTTGGGCCTGGGAACGGCGCCTATGGGCCATGCGTATGTGGGGGAGGAAATCGCGGTTCCGGCGATCCATGCGGCGCTTGACCAGGGGATCAACTATATCGACTCGGCACTGATTTATGACGATGCGCAAGCCTATGTAGGCAAAGTGACACCCACCCGCCGCGATGAGATGTTCCTCATTACGAAAACTTGGGCAAATACATGGGAAGAGGCCGAGAAAAGCCTGACCTCATCGCTCGAAATACTCGCAACCGACCATGTGGATTTGTGCCATATTCACAATATCGGCGCGTTGGATCCGAAAAAGGTCCTTGCAGAAAAGGGCAGCCTGGCGTATCTGATTCATGCGAAGGAGAAAGGATTAACCCGGTTTGTTGGAGTCACAGGACATTTCAAAATCTCGTTTTTCCCCGACGTTTTGAACACGGGGGAAATTGATGTGATGATGGTGGTTCAGAACTTTGTAGACTGTCACCTGTACGACTTCCGCAGCGCGGTGTTCCCATTGGCAAAGAAGCACGGCACGGCGATTGTTGCTATGAAGGTATTCGGTGGAAGGAACGTTGAGGGTACTCCGGCCCCGTGGGGACAATACCCTCGCCCCGGTCCCTCCCAAATGCCGAAGGACCTCCTTCCAGATGCTTTGCGATATGCGTTGAGCCTGGAGGATGTGGATGTGGCGCTGACCGGTGTCTATAACGGTCAGGAGATTGTGCAGAATGCCGGGTGGGCAAAGGAGTTCAAGCCGATGACTGCTGAAGAAAAGAAGTCCATCGAAGAGAAAGGGAAACAGATGGCGGCGGATTGGGGAACACGATTGGGGGAAGCAGGCTAGAAGAATTAAGGACCAGAAACCAGAAATTAAGGTATGTGCCGGCAGGAGTAAAAATGTATGAGCGTTTTGAATTCAATCGGGGAAACGCCTCTTGTGGAAATTCGGAATGGGGAATTGTCTCCACGGGTCCGTATTCTGGCAAAGCTGGAAGGCTCCAATCCGGGTGGGTCCGTGAAGGACCGTCCGGCGCATTTTATGGTCGAGGATGCGGAACAGACCGGCCGATTGACACCGGATAAGGTCATTCTGGAACCCACTTCGGGAAATACTGGGATCGGTCTGGCGATGGTGGGCGCGGCGAAAGGGTACCGGGTGAAGCTGGTCCTTCCGGGATGTGTAAGCACGGAACGTCAGGCGACGCTTGAGGCATTCGGGGCGGATCTGGAAATTACAGACCCGCTCGCCGGGACAGATGGAGCCATTCGCCGGGCGCACCAGATACTTGAATCTGACCCCGACAAGTATTTCATGCCGAACCAATTCGAGAATCCGGCGAATCCGCTTTCGCACTATCTGACCACGGCGCCGGAAATTTTCAGGCAGAGTCGGGGGGAGGTGGATGTTTTTGTTGCGGGGATGGGAACCACGGGAACCCTGATGGGAGTGAGTCGGTTTCTCCGGGAAAAGAAGCCGGGAGCGAAAACCATCGGCATCGAGCCGGTGGAAGGGCACAAAATCCAGGGCCTCAAGAACATGCGTGAGGCCATCGTTCCGAAGATTTACGACGAGAAGATGCTGGACGGCAAAATCACAGTGGATGATGAGGAAGCCTATAACGCGGCCCGGTGGCTCGCGATCAAGCAGGGGATCTTCGTGGGCATGTCAAGCGGGGCAGCATACGCGGGGGCATTGCGTGTTGCACGGGAGATGAGCAGCGGCACGATCGTGGTGTTACTCCCGGACCGGGGAGACCGATACCTCAGCACGTCATTGTTTCGATCTGTCTGTGGGAAATGCCCGCCGTGAGGGGGGAGAGAATTAAAAATTGAGGAACACAAATGGGGTGGATGGAGTGGGCAAGGTGGGGGGAAGCCGGCCCTACTTGGGAGGAGAAAAGGCTTCGTTAGTGGCGCTGCCGGTTGTATTTGCCTGCATGGCCAGGACCGTTTCCGGGGAAACAGAGGTTGCCATTCCCGATAGCGAGAGCGAATCAGAGATTGGGGAGGCAGTGGAGAGACTTGGGGAAGCGGAGATCAGGTTTCGGGTGGCGGCGGACAAGTTCGGGGACACCGTGGACGAGATGGGGGAGACGGTGG
>JAKPRU010000460.1 GCA_029557025.1 Candidatus Omnitrophota bacterium
CGCAGCCTGCATAGTATCCCTCGTCCCGGTCGTAGAATGTCGTCCAGGGAAGATTGGGCAATACGGAGAGAGCGCACAGGAGCAGCGCAACCAGGCAGATTCGTTTCCCTTGTTGGGATCCTGTTTGGTCTTCGGAAGCAAGCCGGTGCAGCCAGAGGTCACTTTTGGCGATCAGAAGAACGACGACCAGAATGGGTCCAAAACAAACGAAGAAACTGAAAAATGGCCCCTCACCGTGATCTGAAAAAAGATCCGTCAGAGGGAAAAGCAGAAGGATCGCAAGGTACAAGCGAGGGCGATACCACAGGGACATGGGAATGCGCCGGAGATACCGTTCGACAAGACGCAATGCCGATACTCCGCAGCCGACACCCAGGAACATGCCTGCCACGATATCTGTGGGGTAATGATGGACGCTCAATACGCGGAGAACGGCCACCACAGCGGCAATTGTATAGGGGATCCATTTCCAGGCTTTCGGCAACACAACCGCGAATACCACGGCTGCCGCAAAGGCGCAGGTGGTGTCACCGGATGGAAAGGAATACTGTCCGAAATCCCAAGCGCGGATTTCCGAGACATGCCGGGTTCCGAGTTCGTAGGCGGGGCGAAGCCTCCCAAAAATAAACTTAAAGACAATAACCGAGACTCCCATGAGGGCTGAGGCCGCAAATCCCTCTATCGCAATCCGTTTGCGGCTGCCCACTACAGCTATCAGGAAAAAAAGCCACAACGGGACCTGAGCCTGCCCCAGCTCCTTGATCGCCTCATACCAGCGACCGCCAATCCAACTGTGCAAGTGTATGTAAGCCCATGCCGGAATTATGGGATCGAGGAAGATGTGGGTCAGCCACAGGCAAAGCCCCATGAGGACGAGCGCCGGAACCGCCCGCTTGAGGTAACCCTTTCCGCCTTGAATCTGTGCCTGTGTCATGGAACAAAGAAGAACCTCCATGGATCCGGGCGCTCCGGAACCGGCGAATGGATTCGTTTCGGGAAGACCCACTTTGGAATTGAGTTCATAGTGTATGGGGGATCGACGATTACGGGCAAGCCATCAAGGCGTTGTCACTCCTGAATACAGGGGTTCAAGAACATCGGCCTGCTTTTCCTCGGAATCGGACAAATCCAAAACGAATCGGTCGATTTCGATCCCACTCAGGCTGAGAGCGCGCACGGTCAGCCGGTTATCCTCCACGACAGCTTCGACCAGTCCATGAGATTCCGAGGGAAAAGGCTCTTCAGTCTTCTGCCCGGTCTTGCGCCAAACCAGCTGCTCGCTTTGCAGTTTCCGTCCCAGGTAAACATCTTCCTCAATGGTCTTGCCGACTCCATAGAGAGGGTGCAGTCGGTTTCCACCCATGCCCGAAGTGATATAGGTCACCCCATCCCGGCAGGTTCGATAATATACGTGGTCATGTCCGCCGAACACGAGCCTTATACCATACTGCCTGCACAGATTTTCGAGTTCCCGGACGGGTGGGATATTTCTTCCCACGGTGTGGATGCTTCGATGCAAACACAGGATGACTTCCTTGCCTGTCGAGGAATCGAGTTCCTCCCGAAGCCAATCTATCTCCGTTGACTGGGAGGCTTCCCCGTTCATGATCTGCTCGGTGAACGACCAGGAGAGAATAATGAAGCGAAACCGCCCGCAATCGAAACTGTAGTAGTCCTTATCCAGACCAAAAAACTGTTTGAACCGGGAGCCGTTCGCCCACTTGAGATTCCCCCGGATCTCGTGGTTGCCGATAACAGGCCAGAATGGAATCCGCCGGAACAGTCTACCGTGACGTTTCGCCAACCGGTCCCAATCCATGGTCAAGATATCCGCACCCCGGTCTACAATGTCTCCGAGATGCACAATGAAATCGGGGTGCAACTGTTCCGCGAAATCGAAAAGCGGCTGGGACTCCGGCTCAAGTTCCGTGTCGCCGAACACGACGAAACGGAAGCGCTCCTCTCCCGGTGCCATTCGACCGGAGAGATTCTTCATCAGGGGGCGAGGATCGAAAGGTTCTTCTTTCCAAGCCTTCTTTAGAATCCGTGACAACGCGTTTGCGCCTGCGACGCAAATCCGTGATGCGATGAGGAAAGCCTGAATCATCCAACGTCGAAGCATAACTTATTATTTTTGCGCCGGATGATGATGGAATAATGATGGAAACATTACCGTTCTGCAATCTTTTGCGCAAAAGGGTCTCACGGAAAAAGCTCGCAAACCGGCATGGAGGAGGTGTTATTGTTCGGATTTCTTTCGGGGCAGAATGAGAGAAAAACTGCTTCCATGCCCGAGAGAGGAATGGAAAGTGATCTCGCCGCCATGGGCGTGGGCGATTGCACATGCAAGACTTAATCCCAAGCCGCTCCCCGGATGAGTTCGACTGGAATCTCCCCGATAGAAGCGCTCGAAGATTTTATTCTTATCTTTATCGGGAATCCCTATTCCGGTGTCTTGAACGGTGATTCTCAGGAAGCGACCGCATTCCTCTGCCAGAAGAGTTACCTGGCCACCTGAATCGGTGTATTTCAAAGCATTGTCGATCAGGTTGGCCAAGGCACGTTGGATTTTACGCAGATCCCCCCGGATTGGTGGGAGGCCATTGATTTCCGCTCGCAGGAAAATGTTCTTTTCCTCTGCAACCGGCTGGAACAAATCTACCGCTTGGCGGATAACGGCCCCCAAATCGATATCCACCAATTCCAGCCGACCAATCCCGGCTTCTGCCTCTGAAA
>JAKPRU010000469.1 GCA_029557025.1 Candidatus Omnitrophota bacterium
CGCTCTTCCGATCTTGGATGGGCCGTCGGCGCCACCTTGTCCCTGGACTATTCGCGCTTCAAAACCGACATGCTTACCCTGAACTTTTGGGAAACGTCCGGAGGCAACCGTCAAGACGACTCTTTTGGATTGGGACTGACCCTGGGCGTATACAAAAAGTGGGACCGTTTGAGCCTCGGCGCCGCCTACACCACGCCCCAATGGATGACCAAATACAGTAAATACAACGACCTCATGCCCCTCCCCCTGGACATTCCCCAATCCTTCCAGGCGGGTCTTGCTTACAGGCTGCGCCCCAACCTCGAATGGGCGCTTGACTATAAATTCATTGATTGGTCAGGAGTCGAACAAATAGGAAACTCCCCGATCAACGGCGGCTTTGGATGGCGTGACCAGCATATTATCAAGACAGGGCTCACCTGGGAGGTCAACCCCAAGTGGACCTTGCGCGCAGGATTCTCCCACGGGAAGTCCCCCATACGTGAGGATGTAGTCTTTGCAAACGGACTATTCCCGGCAATCGTGGAATCTCATGCCACCTTCGGGGTTTCCTATGCGCTCACCCCGAATTCCGATATCCATTTCGCCTACGAACACGCCTTTGGCAACACCATGACAGACAGCGGCAGAGGCGACCTCTTTTCCTTCGTTGGAAAGGGAACAAGGATCCACCTCGCCGAAAACACCTTCACAGTACAGTACAGCTACAAATTCTGACGCACTTCAGGCGTTCAGCGTCTGCGGACTGATCACACCTGTTGAACCGACGGGTTAAGGACAATCATTCATAAAACCCGAATTCATACGCAGCATCACAGAGTGCAGTTATGTTTTCAGGTGGAACCCCGGATTGAATATTGTGAACATTGTTGAACACATAACCACCGCCGGGTTTGAAGGCCTGCAGGTTTTCACGCACAGCCTCCCGGATTCCTTCTGGCGTTCCCAGAGGCAGGACGTGCTGCGCATCGATCGCGCCGCCCCAGAACGAAAGGACGCCGCCGAATTGTCTTTTAAGCAGAGCGGGTTCCATTCCCGTGGCGCTAATCTGTACCGGGTTTAGTATGTCGACTCCGTTGTCGATCAGTTCTGGAATGTAGCAAGCGCAAGCCCCACACGTGTGGTACCATATCTTCGCCTTTGTACGCGAACGAATGTACTGAACGAGATTTTTTTGGCGGGGCTTCACGATCCGCCGGTATATTTCCGGATTGAACAGGGGGCCCGTTTGACCCGCGAGGTCGTCACCTATCATGATGACGTCCACAACGTCCCCCA
>JAKPRU010000472.1 GCA_029557025.1 Candidatus Omnitrophota bacterium
CGAAGAGTTCTCGGGGAATCCGCCATAGTTTCTTTTTTCCTGTCATCTGCGAAGGGAACCGGCCGGCTACCACTGAGGGGAGGAATACAAGGGGCCATTCCAATCCCTTAGATTGGTGAATGGTCATCAACTGGACTGCATTCACACCCCGCACATCATCGCCGGACTGTTCCTCATAAGCACCCATGGCATAGGTGTTCATGAACCAGCAGAGACTGTTCATATCTCCATCCCAATTCAATGCACGTCCGCCGAGCCGGTTTGCCGTCTCGAAATCGGTGAGTAGTGTCCCGAAACGCCCCAGATTCGCCATGATCACCGCATGTTCAGTATTGTTGGGATCCAATTGCCGAAATCCGAGTATCGTCAGTAAATCGTGGTACATCGCGGTGATGTGTGGGTATCCTCTGGTCTGAACAGCATCTTTCCAGCCGTGCAATTGCTGTCGGATATCATCGGCGAGAGCAATTTCAGGAGCGGCATCTCTCCAGTCTGTAAGTCCACTGTCAATAAGATCGTCGCCCCGGATCTGATTCTTCAAGTCGAATTTGCTCCTCTGGAAAAATCCATCCCGGGCAACCCACGCCACCAGTTTTCCAACAGCCTGCACTTCTGAACGGCGGAATAGTCCCACCTTTCCTCCCACGATAAAGGGGATATGCCGTTCTCTGAATATGTCAATGAAAACGGGACCTGAGGTGTTCACGCTCCGGAGGAGAATCCCAATATCCCCGTAATTACATCGTCCAGACCGAACGTATTCCTGGATCTGGTCGGCAATCCATGCTGCCTCGATGATATCCGATCCAAACTCTCCCAAGTATACCCCGCCACCTTCGGTGCGAACCGCCTCAAGGTGAGCATAATGTTCCCGCTCGAAATGATCAGCGAAATGGTTTGCAAGATGAACAATGGAGGGCACACTCCTCCGGTTCTGCGAAATGGAAATTGTGGTTGTATCCGGGTAAACTTGGGCAAAATTCTCGAAACACTGAGCATTCGATCCCCTGAACTGGTAAATGGTCTGGCGGGGATCGCCCACAATGAAAATATTTCCCTCTGCTCCAATTAGTTGAATCAGGCGCTCCTGCGCCTTGTTGATATCCTGATACTCATCAACAATCAGATGCTTGACATGGGACACAAGAGCGGGTTTTTCTTCGATATGGTGAATCGCTAGGGCGATCATTCGGTTGAATGTGAGGCGCCGATGTGAGGTGAGGATCTCCTCATACTGTCGCTTCGACTGAAAGAACACATGAGCTTTCCTGTCAAGGATAGTATCGGGTATCATCTCCGCATAGGCTACATTCAGGCTTTGTAGA
>JAKPRU010000473.1 GCA_029557025.1 Candidatus Omnitrophota bacterium
GGGGGAAACAACGAACGGCGGAACATCGAAATCGTGAACCTGATCCTGCAAACGGTGAAAGAAAGCGGCCACGACCAGTCCGGAACGCATCTCATCCGCTACGTGACCGACCGGAAGGGCCACGACCGGAGATACGCCATCGATTCGGGCAAAATTCGCGAGCACCTGGGCTGGGAACCCCTGGTTTCCTTCGAGGAGGGCATCCAAAAAACGGTAGACTGGTACCTGGGCCATGCCGAATGGATGAGAAAGGTCACGGACGGCTCATACCAGGAGTATTACCAGCGCATGTACGAGGGACGGTAAAGATGGCGGCATTTCAATTTATCGAAACCCCGATCGAGGACCTGCTGCTGATCGAGACGGAGGTATTCGCGGACAGCCGCGGGAGCTTCCAGGAAACCTTTCGCCAGGATGCGTTCTCCCACGCGGGGATTTCGCTGGATTTCGTTCAGGACAATCAATCCCGGTCGATCCGCAACGTCCTGCGGGGGCTCCATTTCCAGCGGAAGAAACCCCAGGGGAAGCTGGTGCGGGCCGTTCTCGGCGAGATTTACGACGTGGCCGTCGATTTGCGGCAAGACTCGAGCACCTACGGGCAGTGGCACGGCGTCCGCCTGAGCCGGGAAAACCGCCGGCAATTTTACCTGCCCCCCGGTTTCGCCCACGGATTCCTCACCCTGTCCCGAGAAGCGATCGTTTTGTACCGTTGCACGGATTACTATGACGGGCAGGACCAAGGCGGGATCTGCTGGAACGATCCGACGCTGAACATACAATGGCCCCTTTCGGGGGAAGCGCCGATTCTGTCGGACAAGGATCTGCAGAACCAGACCTTTGCGGAATACCAGAAAAGCTACAAATGAAATACCTCATCGGCTTTTTGAAATATAAGCGGTTGTCATGGATTAATAATCCATTTTGTCATTCCGAGGAGCAAAAGCGCTTCCCTGTTGGCCATGTCGAGGGCACAGCATTCCCCTGTTGGCTATGTTGAGGACGCAGCACTCCCCTATTGGTCATGTTGAGGGCACAGCGCTCTCCTATTGGTCATTCTGAGGGTGCAGCACTCCCTTGGTTGTCATTCTGAGGACGCAACGCTCCCCTATTGGTCATTCTGAGGAGCGCCAGCGACGAAGAATCTCTGTTTCTTGTTAAACTATCTACTGCGGGTGATGCCGGTGCATGCCGCCGTAAGAAGCGAACGTCACCACCGGTAACAACGGTAAATCCGTCGAGGGAGACACATGATCGACATTTTAATGGCCTGTTACAACAACGAATCCCATATCCGTGAGCAGCTGGACTCCATTTTAAACCAAACGGAAACCGACTGGACTCTTTACATCCGGGATGACGATTCAAAAGATCGCACATGGGAAATCCTGTC
>JAKPRU010000494.1 GCA_029557025.1 Candidatus Omnitrophota bacterium
GACAGGAGCGTCCTGTGAATGTATATCTCCCGATTGCGGTTCATCCGGAATACCAGGACGCGAGTTTCGATGTACGCCTGGACGAATTGCTCAAGCGAAAACGACACCTGAATCGGACGATTCTGGCTCCGCCGGGCGAAACCCGGAGCGATGCGGAGCAGTTGTTCAAGGAGACCGTGGTGCAACATTGAAAAGAGCACCTTCGGCGGTTTCGGACCGGCGTGTTGGCGTTGCAGGTGTTTCGGGAAACGGTGCAAGGTTTTGAGAGATTCGAGGAAAACGCAAAATAACGACAGGGATCGGTATCAGGCGGTGGCTTTTCTCAGAATTCCATCGTCAATTAAGGACGTGAAGATGCCCCGGATGGTTCTCGATACCGTCGAGTCTTCCAGGAGAACTCCCAGTTCCATATTGAGATTGAGCGCGTATTCCGTGAGATTGGCGCTGGAAATAAAGGCGAATTGTTCATCGGCGACAGCGCATTTTACATGAAGCGACCCATGCTGTCCGTCCTCAGTTTTGAGGCGCTTCTCCAAGGGCCAAGTATACACATGGGATTGCTCAATTAGAGATTTCCCGATGCCCTTGATGATCTGAATGTCCATTTTGCCTTCACTTTCTTCCGGCGATTCCAGTACCAACGTGATTTCGACCCCTCTTTCCACCGCCGACCGAAGAGCCTCTGCAATAGTTGGAATCTTGTAAACAACAAAGGAGACAATAAGGAGCGACTTGGATGCGTTCCTGATCAGATCCAGGAGGACCTGCTCTGTTCGCCGGAGTGTGCAGCCTTTGGAGACCGGACCGCTCCATACGACCTGGATTCGTTGGGATAGCGGGGAAATGGCACTTGCTTCACCTGCGGTACGCAATGCCCAAGCCACCGCTTGAGAACTGAGGTCGGAGAAATCCTTGCGCCATTGTTGGAGCATCTCGCGGGTTCTATCCCGGTTGGCGGGATGGGAAACTGTGGCGGGTAAGGAGCAGGACTCGTTTGGCGCTGAATACGTCCGGAGAGATTCAATGGATTCACTGACGGAATGCAGTTCACTTGCAGGAAGGCGGTTGGCTATTTCGATGATTGTGTTCAGAAAATCGCGGGCTTTTTCGTCCATGGACTTTCTCATTCCATTTTAAAAAATGGGAGAATCTCCGAACCGAAAGTGTGCACGAGAAGCGCACGATCCAGGTATCGGTTTCCTTTTTCGCAGGAAGTCTCCGGAGAAAACAGGCAGGCGTGGCAGGAGGCCCCGTGCAAGGTGACGCCCTGGCGAGTTGGTCGGTGCTCGGCGCACAGGGGATCAGATGTACAGATGCGGATTTGCTCCAGGGCTTGGGCGATATGACGGCCCAGATTATGCGGCTTTCCAAGGCTGACTAATCCGCCCAGAGTTCCTTCACTGTCCGCCGCGGCTGTATAGATCAGGACGCCCGCCATGGAATCGGTATTGCC
>JAKPRU010000532.1 GCA_029557025.1 Candidatus Omnitrophota bacterium
ATTGTATATATGCCCTGGGTACTTACTTTGGGACCACTGGCGGGAGATCTTGATACCTGAAGCAAGGTCTTTCCAAAACGACTCTCTTTTTCCATCCTGTCTGCTCCACAGAGCGCTTCCCCTCTCTCCATGAGAGGGCCGGCATGAGGATTTTCCTCAGATTTTCAAAGGGTCTTTTATTTCTTTCTTCAATTTGTCCTTCACCAGTCACCTTTCATCCTGATCTTCCCGGTCCGTTTCGGGATTTGTTAGGATATGTTTGTTATCAGGATGAGATGTATGGGTGAGAAAATCTTTCCGAGCCGGGGAACCTGCATTGAGGTCTCGTGCTTTTTTTCTGTGGGGTACTCTGTTCGTTTCGGTCCTGACGCCGCAGGCATTCGCGGGAGCGGCCGGTTTTCTGGCCGCCGTTGGGATCATTGGATTTCTTTTGGTATTGATCGCTCTTGCGCCTGCGCTGCTTCGGAGCATTGGGAACGGGCAGTCCGGCAAGGTCAGCGCGTTCATCCAGGATCCACGCATCGAGGGGATTGCGCGCGATCTATTCCCCGATGAGCAAAGCCTTCCTCCTATTCGCTCCTCGGCCCGTGATTATTTCATCAATAAGCCGTTGCCGCCTGGAGAGAATGTTGTCTCCCATGTGATGAAGATCTTTCGGAAGCATGGTATCTATCTTCCTGAAGTGTATGCAGAGCGTGTGTTTGTCAACGAGTTGAATCGTCCATTTTTCGAGGCGGATGAAGAACTGCGAAAAACCCCCGCCGAGAAGATGGACATCCATAAGTTGACACTGCGTCGCGCGAATAATCTCAAGACTTGGATTGGTCGGGGACGGGTGTGGATCGAGAAAATCGTTCGGAATCACCGCGACGAGGTAGAAGCCGGGGCGGAACGGATCGCACGACTGTTCCTGGTTCGCATGGCAAGTCTGGTGAAACAGCGCGACCCGGTAGACGACATCGAAAGCCTTTTGCGCTACGAGTGCCTGGCTCCACAGGAACGGCGCGCGCTGGACGCCGATTTCTTCTATTCCTGGCTTCAGGCATTCGAGAAATCGGTGAAGAACAGCAACATTATGAAACCGGAGGCCCGGCACATGGTCGATGTTCAGCCGGGGGTTATCGAACGCGCACAGGCACGAATCCTGGAGGTGATCGCCGAATACCTGGAGATCACGAACAATCGTCGCAGGCTTCACGATCTTTCCCCTGTTGGGGAGAGATGGAGCGAGACCATCTTTCAGATGAACCTCGTTCGCAGCGAATCGTTCAGTCGCAAAATGCTCCTGGGCTTTCAAAGGAGTTTTCTGAATTCGGGAGAGGCGTTTCGGCGTATCCTGGAAAACCTGGATCTCAAAAATATCTCGCTGGACGATCTCAAGAACATTTTCCAGGATCATACATTTTTTCCTCAGCGGGTTGTTCTGATCGGGAACCGACCGGTTGTGGAAAGCCGGGTGGCAGAGCAGTACAACCACGACTTGGGCGATTTCGCCCTGCCCCTTGTGAATGTCCCGGACTACGGTCGCGAGGAATCCGAGGAGGCGGGGAAGCCTCTGGGACATGAGTTGCGCAGGAAGAATGCGGAGGGTCTCCGTTCGGCGATTCAAAAAGCGACCGGGGACATGCCGATCTCCCGTCGCGCGGAAATGCTGCGGGAGGTCTTCAGCGACAACGAAGGTCCGGTGGACAAGCTCGGACGGTATATTCTGATCCTGCCGATTGGAAAAGGACTGACTTACGAAGACGAAATGGCGCTGGCCGAGTTGCGCTTCTTCCCGCCGAGCGGCCTGGATAAAACGCTGGTTTCCGTGGTCGATTTTGCAGAAACGGATCTGATGTGGAATTCGGAAATGGCAAACGACCAGCAGCAGATGGCCGCCTACGATTATTTTCTCTCCATGGCTACCGGAGCGCCCCTGCTTAAGACGAGTCACTCCTGACGGTGGAGACGGGCCAACGGTTCTCCGGGCCAGAGACGGCTCCCCGCCTGCACAAGCGGCAGGTCCGTATCTTTTTCACTTTCCACAATCACAAACACCGTCGATCCGATTTTGAATCCCCCGACCGGCTCGCCTTTCTTGATCTCTTCTCCAACCTTGGGTAGAAACAGAATACCGCTGACCAGAAACGAACCGACCAGAACCATCGCCAGTCGACGCCCGTCAGAGAGACGCATCAGCACGACCGCCCGCTCGTTTTCCACCTCGCCGATTTTCCAGAAAACAATCGGCCGGCATTTCCCGGCGCAAAATCGAACCGACTCGATCCGTGCATCCATCGGCGCAACGACATAATGGAGATTCAAGGGCGACAGATACAGATTGAAGACCAGGCTGCGCTGAAAACTCTCCGCCAGCGACTCATCCCACAGAACCTGGCTCAATGTCCAAAGCCGCTGTTGCCCCAGGACCGACTTCGCGGGAATAAGGTTATCCCCCTCAACAGAGCCGACCCACGCCACCCTTGAATGCGCCGGACTGACCAGCACATCGGGATCGACCCGTATAACAGGCGGCCTGCCCGGACGCAGAAAAAAGCGGTTGATCGCCGCGATATCACATACACGCTCCACCCACGAACCCCGTCGGCTCCTGATCGCCAGAATCCGGTTTATTTTGCCATGATCAATCGATGTAGTTCCCATTGGTCGAATCGGTCCCATTTTC
>JAKPRU010000609.1 GCA_029557025.1 Candidatus Omnitrophota bacterium
CCACGAATGCCCGGACCTGGTTCGCTTTGGCGACATCGCCTTCGTACTTGATTTCCAACTTGGTGATTCCCTCCGCCTCGATGCTGACTTCGTACAGACAGGTAATCTCCACATCCCTTAAAGTGGCAACCGCCTGGTGAACTTTCGCTGCGGCAGACGCTTCATAAAACTTGACAATCAGTTTCTGGAGACTCTTCACATCGGCTTTGCGTACCTTCTCCCAGAGTTCGGTCAAAGCCTGGTTCAATGGACCTTCCGTCGTGAATTCCACGGGCTTCTGGGGCGATTTCGGCGGCTTGGGTGGTTCCGGGGGCTTGCCGTCTTTCGCAACCAAGAGGTCCACCTTTGCTGTCTGTTTCTGCCCATGGCTGTCGGAGACCTCGATGGTGTACGTTGTCGATTCCGTCGACGAGACCTCGGCCTTCACAATGGCTTGGGAAGTGTTCGACAGGCATAAAGAGGACTCATTGCTGCTATACGTATACGGGCTGACTCCACCGGTCACGGTCACGGTCAAAACGGCCTTTTCGCCCGATTTGACCTGTCCGGGGGTAGCCGAAAAACTGATTTCCAGCGGTTCGGCTCGCGGCCAGAGTCGTTTCTTTTTAGCATCCGCAACAGTGTGAACAAAGGCGTCATCCGAGATCCGAATGGACGGGGAGGGATCGCCTTTCCCCCATACCTGGTTGCCTTCCCGGTAAATAAACACCTCCTGGTTGATCCCCTCGCGGATACATTCCTTGAGAGGTGTATCGGAAAGGAGGATCGACAATTTCGGTGCCCGACGGAATTCATTCCGCAAAGCGAGCGTGGAGATCTCTCCTTTTGTTTTCAGCGGTGTTTGATCCCGGACAAACATCGGCGCATCCGGTTTATCCCCTTCGCCGAGCAATTTCTTCTGCCCCCGCAGAATGCGTTCGACATGCCTCTGCCCGTCGCCGGGGCTGTCGCTGGCTTGAGTGACCTCAACCACTGAATAGCCGACTTGATCTTCACATCCCGCCATGGGCATGTGTGACGGGTAAAAGAGGTGACGGTAGCAATGAAGAATCGATTCGGCAATCTGGAAAGGTGATTTCTCAAACTCCTCCTTCACCTTTCGCTGTTGATGATCGACCAATTCGCGAATGCGCTCCGGTTTCAGCAATGCCTGCAGCGCCAAATGCCGCCGCATCTTGTCTTTCATATTCTCGATTTTCCGTTCATCGGCTACAACAAACACCAGGTTATTCTGAAAATCGCGAAACTCCTGATTTACGCCTTTGTATCGGTAAATCTCCTGGATTTCGCTTGGAAGACCTCTTGGTTCGGCAGAAATACAGAGAGCCTCGTACCAGTGCAGGATCAGGAGGGGACGTCCGTCATCGACCTGGTCCGGTACCTCGTAGAAAGCCGATGGAAACGCAATCAGGTTGAACGGACTTTTGCTCCCACTGAACAACTTTCGAATTCGCTCGCTGAGTTCGTCTCTCAGGCCTCCGGAGTCCACATCGTCCATCTGCTTGCGGATAACCTGGTTCAGGTTGGGTTCGACCATAAACCGCATGGGCGCGCCCGGTCGATCATCCAGATGGAGCGCCTCTTCGATAAAGCGCACTCGCGCTTGCTCGATGAAACTCGGTTCCACTTTCGGCGAACAGACCGAGAAATTCAGTCGTTCCAGATTGATGCCTTTTGCCGAATCGCCGAACGCCAGCGTATTCAAAAATACGGTCCGGGCAACATAAGAGGTGATGGGAAGTTGCCCCGCATAATTCTTCCGGTCCAGAAACTCCGCCACGGCAGGTTCATCTCCGGGCACAGAAGCCACATCCGCTTTCAAAGCCGGATTGTAAGCTTCCTGCTCCAGCCGGACCGTGATTTCGTCCCGGATCGGGCCGAAACTGAGGTCGATATGATGAGGATGGATCGCATACACATCCGCCGGTTTATCCTTCCACAAAACGTGGACTGTCCTGGCCAGCAGTCGAACCATGCCGCGTATCCGTTGAAACGTGCTCAGGGAAGACGTTTTTTCCGTGAGAACCTCCAGGGTTTCCGGATGCAGCGGATACGCCCGACGAAACTGTTCCTTCGTTTCCGGAGTGAATACATCATCCGGCAAGACATGTCGATTCGCCGTCCATACGTCGGAATAAGCGGAGATGACGGAATTGGCGGCTGAAAGGTCCACACTCTCGAACAGGCGGCGTCGAAGCACATCCGCTGTTTCATCTTCCTCGGTCGGATTCAACTGCGTCGCTTTTCTTGCGGCAACCTTTTCCGCTTCACTCAAAGCCTCCAGGGCGCGTTCGTGCTCCTCTTTATAGGCATCCTTTGCTTCGTCGTGTTTGCCCACTGCCAGCGTAAAAACCAAAGCCGCCTGGGGAGAGGATTCAACAGCCTTGAAGAGACCCTGAAGAAACGTAGTGAATTGCTTGCTTGCGCCGGGATGGGCATGTTCGGCCTTGCGCAGATACACCGCAACCTCATCCAGCAGGATCAGCGTCGGTTCGCCCCCAAACAACTCTC
>JAKPRU010000646.1 GCA_029557025.1 Candidatus Omnitrophota bacterium
GCGAGATATTTCAGCTCCACCTGGAAACTGTATCCATCGCTGCGGAGCGAATCCACGCCGATTGCGCGCAGCAGTTCTGCCGACCATCCATTGAATCCCCCGGTAAAATCCGCGAAGTCCGATCCAAGAATGGCGCGCGAATACACGCTGGCGAATTTCGAAAGTGACTTCCTTCCCAGGCCCCAGTTGCGCGTTCCGCCTCCTTTTATGTAACGTGAGGCGATAACAAAGTCGTAATGCGGCGCCGCCTCAAGCATCTTCTTCACGTCAGCCGGGTTGTGGCTCCAGTCGGCGTCCATTTGAATCATGAAGTCGTATCCCCGTTCCAATCCCCATCTGAAACCGAAGACATAGGCGCTGCCCAGGCCCTGCTTTCCCGGCCTGGAATGCAGATGGACACGATCCGGATAGGACCTTTCTTTAATCTCGAGTACCGCCTCAGCCGTATTGTCCGGGCTGCTGTCATCCACAATCAATACATGAAGCCGCTTGTCTTCACTCAGGACGGCCGGGATCAGCTGCGTGATATTGGCCCGTTCGTTAAAGGTGGGAATAATGACCAGAGGATGAATCGGATATTGCTTTTTTTCGCTGTTATTCATAGCGCAGCGCCTCAACCGGATTCATGCGCGAGGCGCGCAGCGCCGGAATCATGCCGAAAGTGAGTCCGACGAGAACCGTTACCCCGAATCCAAGCACGATGGCAATCGGAGGAATTTCAATCCGTATCGCATCTGTGAAGAAACGAATGGAATAGGGTACGGCCACTCCCAATGCGATTCCCACCAGGCCTCCTCCTCCGCTGAGTATAAGCGCTTCTGCAAGAAATTCCGCCAGCAGCACCCGTCGGAACGCGCCGATGGATTTCTTGATGCCGATCTCGCGCGTTCGCTCCGTTACGGTGATCAGCATGACATTCATTATGCCGATCCCGCTGGCGATCAGCGAAATGGCGGCTATCACAAGGAGCACCAGGGTCAGTCCGAGGCTGATCTTGTTGGCGGCCTTCAGAATCTCCGCGAGATTATCCACCTTGTAAAAGTTCT
>JAKPRU010000647.1 GCA_029557025.1 Candidatus Omnitrophota bacterium
ACACATTTTCATCCAGGATCATTTCCATCCGGATCATATCCCTGCACTCTATTCCATTTTCAATAATTCTCTCCTTATAATGAATCCTGAAGTAGTCAAGGTCAACGCCGACGATACGAAACCCGCACTTTTGATACAAAAGCATTTGAACGACACCGGGATTTCCGGTGCCGATTTCGATCTTCCTCATACGCATGTCTTTCGCCTTTTGCACAGCGCGCCGTATGAGTTCTCTTCCTATTCCACGATTTTGATGCGATTCATCGACGGAAACATTCATGATTTCCGCCACAAACGGCCGGGTCGGCGTCAGAAGCAACGCGCCGACGATTCTTTGATCGCACGTGCACACAAAACCGGAGTTATTGTCAAATCTGGTGTATGGATAATCAGGCGGCGCTCCTGTCTGACTGGTCCGATACACGAATTCCGTCCTTGAAAATTACTCCGCTGATGACTTCTCCAAGAAGTTCATAACCTTTGAGTTTTCTCCACCGCTTCTCGGCTGACTGAGCCAGTTTGAAAACCATTGCCAGCGTCGTCGCCCTTGATCCGCAGTTCCGTGTCTTCGCCGTCCTGAGCCGTATGGTGGAAAAGGTCGATTCCACGGGATTGCTCGTCCGTATGTGAACCCAGTGCGCCGCAGGGAAACTGTAAAATGCCAGGAGTTCTTCACGATCTTTGTTCAGGCATTCAATCGCCTTCGGGTATTTGGCCCCGTATTTCGCCATCGCACTGTCGAAGGCTTTCACCGCTTTTTCCTTTGTCTCGGCCATCCAGATCTCGTGAAGGTCCGCCTTCACCTTGCCCTGGAGAGATTTCGGCACTCTGTTCAGCACGTTCGCCGTCTTGTGCACCCAACACCGTTGATGAACACATTCGGGATATTCTTTCCGCAGGGCGTTCCAAAAACCCAGCGCCCCGTCCCCAACGGCAAGTTTCGGTCCCTCCTTCAGTCCCCTGGACCGCAGACCGGAGAGGACTTCGCGCCAGCTCGACTCGGATTCGCGGTAGCCGTCCTCCACCGCCACCAGTTCCTTCACTCCCTCCTCCGTGGTCCCGATAATTACCAGGAGACAGAGCTTGTCATCCATCCTCACACGGCTGTACACTCCGTCCGCCCACCAGTAAACGTACTTTTTGCCCGAGAGATCCCGGCGGTTCCATTCCCGGTGTTCTTCCGTCCATTTCTCTTTGAGCCGGGAGATTGCTGCAGCCGACATCCCTTTCGCCTTGTCTCCCAGAAGGCTTTCGAGGGCCTCTCTGCAGCCCCCTGTGGAAATTCCCTTCAGGTAGAGCCAGGGAAGAAATTCTTCCACATTTTTCGCCCGTTTCAAATAAGGGGGCAGCAGGGCGCTGTTGAACACAATGCCGCCGCCACTTCGGTCCCTGACCTTGGGCATCCTCACTCCCACGTCTCCGATACCTGTCTGGACAGTCCGCTCCGGAAGATATCCGTTGCGAACCACCGCTGCTCTTCCGTCTTCCAGACGAAGAGAAGAGCACTCCGCAAGCAGGACCTCCAGTTCGGCTTCTACAGCCTTTGCGATGAGCTCTCTGGCCCCTTTCCGCAAAAGTTCAGTCAGAGTGTCTTTGACCGTGACCTCTGGACCACAGGAGCTGGATGCAATACACTCTTTCATGGCGTATCCCTCCAATGTCGATTGTGAGCCTGCTAGCCCAATCGGCAGGATACGCCCCTTCTTTTTCTCTGTCCATACACCAGATATGAGCTTAACTCACAAAACCGACGCTCTTATTCAAATACGAACGCAGCATTTCATCGGATGGGTCCGCAAGGTGCAATAACTCCACAGGAATACGCTGCACATCGCGATAATCTTCCATGCATTCATAGATAAATTCTGGCATCGACACGACCACTCCCTCTACAGATTCAACCGCCCCGTCCCCGTGCGGGAAGGCCCCGCCTCGCGCCGGCGTTTCCGTTCAGATGACGCGAGCG
>JAKPRU010000665.1 GCA_029557025.1 Candidatus Omnitrophota bacterium
TGCACACGTTTGCACAAAACTATCGTATACCATACTTCCAACCCCTGTCAACCCCCTGAAGCAAAAAAATCGTAAATTTTGAAAAATTCCACGATCTTCAGTAAAATCAATAGGTTGTAACAACCTTCGGCACTTTCCACCCGAAAAACAGGGAATTGGGAGCTTGTGCAAACGTTTGTTTTAAGGTTACCCTGTTCGCAACATATTACGAAATTGAGACCATGAATCGCAGAACTACTATCAAAGATATCGCGGCCCAACTGGGCGTTTCTCACAGCACCGTCTCACGTGCCTTGCGCGGCGATAAACGAATCTCTTCCACAACCGTTGAAAATGTCCGTCGCGTGGCCGAACGAATCGGATATCGCCCGAATATCCTGGCCTGCGGACTCGTCCATAATCGCACCAGCCTGATCGGCATTTTAACCAGTAATGTGCGGGGATCTTTCTTTGCCGATGTCATCGACGGCGCGCAGTCGGTCCTCGACAAACGGCGATACAGCATCCTTCTTTGCTGCTCACACAAGAACCCCGCCGCAGAACGGGCGCACCTGGAGACTCTTATTGATAAACAGGTGGAGGGAATTATCCTTCTGCCGGTCACCAGCTGCGGAACCAACAGCCGCGTGATTCGTCAGGCGCAAGACCTGCACATCCCCATCGTCATCGTCGGAACGCGCAAAAAGGAGGTCAACGCCCCCATGATCGGAACCGACAATGAGCAGGGCGGTTATCTCGCCGCCAGACATCTCCTCGACTTGGGACATCGAAGGATTGCCTATATCACGCCCTCAAAGGAGGACCTTCACTCCGAACGGCATCGCTTCGGTTTGGAGAATGCGCAACGGTATCGGGGGTATCTCCGCGCGATGAAAGATTTCGGCCTGGATTCGGAAATCTCCACAATCGAAATCGACCCCGATGTGCAGGATATGACTCCCCTGAGGGATATCCTGAAAAAAAAGAATGCGCCAACCGCATTTTTCGCATATTCTGATCGGCTCGCCATCTCCGCAATGCAGGCCTCCTTGTCCTGGGGATACCGTGTGCCGACGGATCTTTCCTTTGTCGGATTCGATGATATCGATTTCGCCTCGCTGGTTTATCCGCCGCTGACTTCGATTGCGCAACCCAAGCTGGATATGGGCCGCTTCGCCGCAAAAAAAATCCTGAACCAGATCGAAGGATTGCCGGAGGATGATCTGACCTGCACCCCGGAACTTCGCAAACGGGATTCCAGCGGCCCGGCCCCGAAATGAAAGGTGTCGTTATGGATATTCACCACGGTTCACACCGAAACTTCCCGACCGGAATAGTGATCGGATTATTGAGCCTGATCTTCTCAGCGCCGACAGGATTTGCCATGAAAAACAACTTTTCCCCTCCTTTGCCCAACCGCAACATCGGCCTGTCGGTGGCTCTTCTTGAGACCGGATCGGCCCCCACAGTCTTTTCCTCCTCCATAGACTGCGCCTCCCAGCTGGACCAGCTCCGAACACTGGGCATCCCGGCTGTTCTTGTGAACGCAGGGCGGCCATTTGCAGCGGTGAGCCTGCAATCCAATGATCCCCTGGCGGAGATATTCAATGCCGCCGAATCCCTTGAGATTCTTGTGATGTTACCGAGAGAGGAACCGGATTGGCTCGCGCTCGACAGCAGCCGTCTTGAGAAACTCCGCGCCGCAATGCTTGGGTACGCAGAAGAAACCTGCGCACGCTTCGGTACGAAAGGCGCCTTTGCGGGATGGGTGATCCCTTACGAAATCCCCGACTCGTACCTGGCAGATGAGGCGAAGCGGGCACGTCTAACGGAGTTTTACTCTTCACTGGTCTCCGCCCTTCAACATCTCGATCCGACCCATGTTATCGCCGGTTTCGGTCGCCTGTCTTTCGAGAGTGAGACACTCGCAGTCAAGGAACAATGGGCTCGTCTCCTGGAAACGGCCCATCTCGATATCCTTATTCTGCGAGATGTATCGGAAACCGTTCATCCGGCGGTCAACGAACACCTGTGGGCGGTCACCCGTGCCGCCGATGAGCAATCCGTGCGCCTGTGGGCAACCATTGACACGTTCTCGAAGGAAAGCGAATCCACCCAAGCGGCCACGTTTGCCTCTCTACAGACACAAGTCACATTTCTCAGGAAATATGCCGAACACCTCGTGGCTTTTCCTGCCACACAATATCTTTTGCCCGATACCGCCGATTCCGCATCGAAAGAAAACACGCAGCGGCTGTATCAGGATTATCGGAACTGGTGCCGGCAGCAGCGCACAAGCTTCTCTTATTTGACACCGATCATGCCGCACATTCCTTTCGAGCCGCCCTCCAAAACAATCCAGGGCAGCTTCGCCCAGATCATCGGTGCGGCGCGCTATTACTCCGATCCCGTTTATGTCGGCAGAGAGCTGGACCACATGAAAGCCGTCGGAATCGAACTGATTATTCCGGATTCCACCTTTCTGGACAAAGCCTATTATCCGTCGCAAATCGTTACCGGACGTGAGGCGGAGGGAGATGCAGTCGGCACAATTCTGGACGAAGCCGGGAAGCGCGAAATGCAGATGTTTCTCTCCCTGCCTCACTTCGACTACTCCTGGGTGTGGACTTTCAACTCGGATACGGATGCCTTTGTGCAGAAGGTCCAACCCGTTGTTGAGGAACTGCATAGTCTTTATGGAAATCGCCCGGCTTTTGCAGGTTGGTACATGCCGTATGAATTGTGCGATGCGTTTCTGGGGGATTCCTCGCATCGAAAACGAATTGCGGGTGCGTTTCATCAAATGGTGGACATTTGTCATCGGTTGGCCCCCGGAAAACCCGTCCTGATTTCTCCCTATTTTACAACGTATCTGCCGGATGAGACATTCACAACCATCTGGGAAGAGACAATTTCTCAAAGCGGTGTCGATATTGTAGCCATGCAGGACAGCGTGGGCGCGCTGAACGTTTCCGGAGCGGAGGTATTTCGGATACAATGTCTGCCGCACTATATTTCTATGATTTCCGGAATCTGTTCCCGAAGCGGTGTTCAGTTCTGGTGGAATATCGAGACTTTCCGGCAGACCCACGGGCATCCGATTGACCAGGAGAACTGGGCTGCGACTACCGCCGACTTCGAGCGAGTCAAACTTCAGGTTCTGTGTGCGGCGCAGGAAGCAGTAAAGATGATACAGTTCGATTTCCCGCATTATTTCAGCCCCGTGTATGCCAATTCCTCCATCGCCCAGCGCAATCGCCCGTTTTATGAGGCTTACAAAAGCTGGTTCCAATCCCTCCAAACAGAGTAGGACAGGTGTCCCTGCCTGTTCGGCGGCCCCCCAGTAGGTCAGGCATCTCTGCCTGACGATTCGCCATGACAGGCACGGAGACCTGACCTACTCCGGGAGGTTTTTTTCCTGCATTCCCCAATCCCTCTCTTTTCCTTCGTTAATTCGCGTCCCATCTGCGCATTTCTTGCGCAGGGAGTTCTTCTCTCCTGCGAAATTATTTCTCATTTGAACGGAAATCGCGTTGATTTCGCGGTGTTTTTGCTTGGTATGTTTTGTGCTTTTAGAGCATGTCGCCAAATCAAATCATGGATGGCATTTCAAAAAAAACACAGGAGGTATGGTTCATGTCTCGAAAACTATCCACGGTTGGCATCGTAACATTGGGTCTCTTATTGATTGGTGGAAGCCTGGTGTGTATGGCGCAGGATCGCCAGCGAAGGGCCGGCGGCGATCCCGAACAAATGCGCCAGATGGTCATGCAGCAGATGAAAGAGCGCCTCGGCGCAACCGACGACGAATGGACGGTCATGGAACCTCTGATCGTTAAAGTCTGGGATCTGCAGCGGGAATCGCGGGCAGGCGGTATGGGTCCGGGATTCTTCCGCCCATCCGGCGGACCGGGTGGTGAAGGGCGCGAGGGAAGACCGGGCGGCGAAGGTCGGCAGGGAAGGTCGGGTGAAAATCGCCCCGCAGTGCAAGGCGCCGATCGTGAAGGCGGCCCGGGGCGGGATCGCCCGGTTGGTTTCCGAGCCGAAGAGAGCGCCGAATCCAAGGCCCTTCAGGAAGTCCTGGATTCCTCTACCGCTACTCCGGAAGAGATTCAGGCAAAACTGACGGCTTTCCGCGAGGCCCGCAAAAAGAAAGAAGCGGAATTGCAGGCAGCCCGCGAGGAATTGCGCAAAGTTCTCACAGTTCGGCAGGAAGCCATTCTGGTTCTGTTGGGCACGTTGGACTGATTCACCGTAAAAACTATCCTGCACGGGTGTCGCCATGATTGAATTATTGGAACGGATGATCGAACAAAAGCAGATATCCTCGGCGGACGCCTGGATCCTGCAGAATTCCATCGATCGTGACGGCTCCGACGCGGTGAAATCGGAAGAAGATGTACTGAAGTGGCTGGCGGTCGAATACAATCTCCCTTATGAGAGACTCGAGGATCATCCCGTCGACCGCCGGCTGCTTTCTCAATTTCCCGCCCGCGTTTTGCTAAAAGAAGAACTCCTGCCCATTCGCTCAGTAAACGGCTCCGTGGAGGTCGCCACCAGCCGTCTTTTCAATACCCACGGACTGGACATGCTCCGATCTCTCACCGGACTGAAGCTGAAGCCGGTCCTCTCCCCGCGAGAAGACATCCAGCGCGAACTGAAAAATCGCCTCGGCGTCGGCGCGGACACCATCGATTCCCTGGAAGAGTTTTCCTTTCAGGTAGTCGACGAAAGCCGCGACGAAGAGGTCGATCTCGATCAGGGAGCCGAAGATGCCTCTATTATTAAGTTCGTAAACCAGATCCTGAATGACGCTATTGAACTGCGGGCTACCGATATCCACCTCGAACCGTTCGAAGACGAGCTCCGGATCCGCTACCGCATTGATGGCGTCTTGCAGGAGGTTCCAATCCCCATGCAGTTGAAACGGTTTCAGCCCGCCATCGTTTCCCGTGTGAAAATACTCAGTCATCTCAACATCGCCGAAAAACGTCTCCCGCAGGACGGACGAATTAAAATCTCCATTAAAAATAGCGAAGTAGATGTCCGCGTCTCCGTTATTCCCATGCTCCACGGCGAAGCGGTAGTCATGCGTCTCCTGCGCCAGGACTCGACCCTGTTGAATCTGGCGCAGCTCCGGATGGCCGAGCGTGAATATAATCTGTTTCTGCGCATCTTGGAGTTGCCGCACGGCATCGTACTGGTGACCGGCCCTACGGGCAGCGGAAAAACAACAAGCCTCTACACGGCATTAAGCCAAATTAACGATTCCGAACGAAAAATCATTACCATTGAAGACCCCATCGAATACCAGTTGAAAGGAATCAACCAAATCCAGGTCTCGGAAAAAACCGGACTGACTTTTGCGCGCGGTCTGCGTTCAATCCTTCGACACGACCCGGATGTCATCCTCGTCGGAGAAATCCGCGACCAGGAGACCGCGCAGATCGCCGTTCAAGCATCATTAACCGGCCATTTAGTCTTTTCGACCCTTCATACAAATGACGCTCCCGGAGCGATCACACGGATGGTGGATATGGGGGTCGAATCCTACCTCGTTGCTTCGTCACTCGAAGCCGTAATAGCCCAGCGTCTTGTTCGCGTGCTCTGCGCCCACTGCAAAACGGAAGACAAATCGGAACGAACCCTGGCCTTGCGAAAACGTCTCGGCTTACCGGATGACCGGACCGTGTTCCGCGCTGTCGGATGCGAACAGTGTCGCCATACAGGATTCCATGGCCGCCGCGCTGTGTTCGAAATGATGATGCTCAATACGGAAATCCGCGACATGGTCCTGCACGAACATTCCGCCGGCGAAATCCGACTGGCCGCTTCTCGGGCGGGGATGAAGTCGTTAAGCGAAGACGGATGGCGCCTTGTCCTGGAAGGCGCGACCACGGTACAGGAAGTGCTTCGAGTCAGTAAAGATGAGCAATATGAATGGTGGTAGCCGACGACGGATTATGGAGACCGTGTCACCATGGTTCACTTTCATTATCGT
>JAKPRU010000714.1 GCA_029557025.1 Candidatus Omnitrophota bacterium
CCCCGCTTTTTTTGAAAACCGCGAACACCTGCGTGGAGTAGAGGAGCTCGGCTATTTCTCGATGTGTACCTCTACCCCGGAAGTGCGCCGGTGGCTCACGGATTCCCTGGCATACATCTTCGAGAACGTTCCCGGTCTCGCGGGTGTGTTCACGATCACCGCATCCGAGAACCTGACCAACTGCGCGTCTCACTACAAGTGGAGAAACTGCCCTCATTGCAAGGACCGCACCGCTGCGGAGATTATCGCCGAGGTAAACACCCTGATCGCAACCGGCGTCCATCGCGGCAACCCGGATGCCAAAGTGATTGCCTGGGACTGGGGCTGGCAGGATGAATGGGCCTGCGATGCGATCCGACAACTGCCCAAGTCCGTCCTGCACATGTCGGTCAGCGAATGGTCCCAACCGATTCGCCGGGGTGGAGTGGAAACCGCCGTGGGGGAATACTCCATTTCGGTGGTGGGTCCCGGCCCCAGGGCTACGAAGCATTGGGCTGCAGCAAAAGAATGCGGACTCAAAACAATGGCCAAAGTTCAGTTCAACAATACCTGGGAGTTGTCGGCGGTTCCGTACCTGCCCGTAATGGACCTGATCGCCCGGCACTGCGAGAACCTGCTGACCGCAAATGTGGATGGATTGATGATGAGCTGGACACTCGGCGGATATCCGTCTCCCAACCTGGAATTGGTGCAAAAATTCGACCGGGATCCCGCTCCTGCAAAAGAAGAAGCGTTGGATGCACTGGCAACGGAGTATTTCGGACCCGGCGCCGCCGATGCCCGCAAAGCCTGGACCGCATTCAGCAACGCTTTCCAGGAATATCCTTACCACGGTGGCGTGGTATACAACTGCCCGGTTCAATATGGCCCGTCGAATCTGCTTTATGCGACTCCTACAGGCTACACCGCAACCATGGTCGGATTCCCCTATGATGATGTGGATGGCTGGCGCGGACCGTATCCTTCCGACGTCTTCGCCGAGCAGTTCGAAAAGGTAGCATCCGGGTGGAAGTCAGGTCTGCCTGACCTGGAACGCGCCGTGGAACAAGCGCCTGCCGGGAAAAAGCAGACAGCGGAAGAACAACTGCGGTTCGCCCGCGCCGCGCAACTGCATTTCGCCACGGTCGCCAATCAAACCCGATTCACCCTCGCCCGAAACGCCCTGCTGAATACGACAAATCCTCTTCCCGAAACGGAACGTCAAAAAACTATTGAATTGATTCGGCGGATCGTTCAGGATGAAATTCGGATTGCACAGGACCTCTATGGACTTGCCTGCTCGGATTCCCGTATCGGTTTTGAGGCCACCAATCACTACTATTACATCCCCAGCGACCTCGTAGAAAAAGTTATCAACTGCCGCTATGTCTTGCAGCAAATGACCTCGCCGGAAGGCAATCCGATCCATGAGCCGTAAGAACCGGGCGCAGAATGCCTGTGGTTTCTCTCCGGGGATTCCTGTACTTATTTTCCGCCGTCTCTTTCTTCTCTTCAATTCTTAATGTTTAATTTGTAACTCTATTCACTTCTTCCAGCATGGCTACCACATTCTCCGGCGGTACATCCGCGAGGATGTTGTGTACCTGCTGAAACACAAATCCCCCGCCCGGCTTAAAAATATCCACCATCTCGCGGACATGTCTTCGTACTTCATCCGGCGTGCCTTTCAACAGAACCCCCTGGGTATCGCAGCCGCCGCCCCA
>JAKPRU010000745.1 GCA_029557025.1 Candidatus Omnitrophota bacterium
TTCCACGATTCTCTTCATATCGGTAGAAATAAATCGTGAACGTCTCGGCATTCGCCAATTTCCTGCACAGGACAGCAATATCCGTTAGATCAGTAACTCGAAATACAGCGTTGGCCAGACCCGGAGCCGCAATCTCGGTAATGATATCTCCGGGTTCCAGTTCGGCTCGATCTGCTGGAGAATTGTTCACCACCCTGGTCACCACAAGCCCCTCAACCGATGAATCCATATTCCACTGTTTCCGCCATTTCTGGTCGAGAGGCTTCAGCTCCATTCCAAGCCATTGGTTATTATCCTTCGGGCCGGATTGCCTGGATGCTCGAGCGGGTCCAGGTTTCAGAGCAATACTCACGTTCCGGGATTTCCCTTCACGCAGTATGCCGATTTGGACCTCGGAAGCGTTCGCCGGAACCAGTTCCGTACCGATATCATCCCCGGACCGGATTCGTATCCCGTTGACCGATTGAATAAGGTCCAAAGGCTCCAATTGCTCCGAGGCCGCACCCGATGGATCAACATTCGTAATCAGCACACCGGACAGATCCTTCACTGAACGAAATCCAGGTATTTTCGACCGCAGAGCCATTCGAAGTGTCGGCGAAAGATCTTGAAGCTGGATTCCGAGGCGATATTCCAACGGCGGCTGCCTCAGAACATAGTAGTTGTACACTTTCCGAACACGATTGACCGGAATAGCGAACCCGATTCCCACCGAGCCGCCGGAAGGCGTCGCAATCGCTGTGTTGATTCCGATCAATTCCCCATCCAGATTGATCAGCGGGCCGCCGCTGTTGCCCGGATTGATATCCGCATCCGTCTGGATCAGGTTCGGCAGAACCACACCGTTATCGCCTTCGATATACCGCCCCAGTTGACTGATAATTCCTTGAGTTACCGTATGGCTTTGTCCTAACGCATACCCGATGGCGATCACAGTCTCCCCGATCATCAGATCAGATGAATTCCCCAGGGGCAGGTACTGCTTTGGCGGTTCACCGAGAATCTGCAGAACGGCGATGTCCTCCGCGGGATCGCGCCCCACAATCTCCGCTCTGCGCTGCTCATCTTCACCGTGCAGAAGAACCAGAATCTCATCCGGCTCCGCTCCCCGCCCCTCACCGTAACTGACCACGTGACTGTTCGTGACTACATGCCCCTCACGGTCCACCACCACACCGGAACCGAGCGACGTCCCGATATAAGTATCCTGAAATAATCCGCGCGGCAGAAAAAGGTCATCGAAGGGCGTTCGGAACAGCATGAACGGCGACCTTTCCACACGGATCTTCTTTTTCGTGCTGATATCGACAACAGCCGGAATGGCTTTCTCAACAGCCAGAACAACCGGTGTTCGACGGGTATCAACCGAAGCCTCTATCGGACCCGGCATTGAAAAAGCGACTAGGATTCCCAAACCAACAATGAATCTCTTCATCGTACACTCATCATAGGACAAAACGATTTACTCTGGTTTCCCATCCCACGCGCAAGTTTTATTCCATCGTCCGGTTCACAACAAAATTGCTTTTTTAACTCCTTAAAATACAAGTATTTATGTACCGTGACCCTCCCCAAAAGGATAAAAGAACACCTTGGCAACACCTTGTTTCCCTTGTCTAATAGAGTCACTTTGGCACGATTTGGACTCCCTCAGCGTTGCAAGTGCGCCAAAACGACGACCCCAATATCATATTTCACTTGGCGGTGGGACAGGGGTCTCTGCCTGTCGGAGTGTGTGAAGCCCCCCCTCTCTGTACTGGGAGAGGGGGGTCAGGGGGGTGAGGTCTCTCCCCCCCTCTCCACCCTTGGAGAGGGGGCCGGGGGGTGAGGACTCTCCCCCCCTCTCCACCCTTGGAGAAGGGGGCCGGGGGGTGAGGACTCTCCCCCCCTCTCCACCCTTGGAGAGGGGGGCCGGGGGGTGGGGTTCTTCCCCCTTTCTTTTT
>JAKPRU010000751.1 GCA_029557025.1 Candidatus Omnitrophota bacterium
GAAACGGTCGGGTCGCAAGGGCGCTGGCAACCCTTGTGTTCATCAAGGCAGGCTGGTTTCCAATCACGGTGACTCGCGATGATCGAACGAAATATATTGACGCTTTGGAGAAGGCGGATCAGGGAGACCTCTCGGAACTCGTGGCATTGTTCTCCGGATTGCAGAAAAAAGCTTTCGTGAATGCGCTCGGACTCGCAGAGGAGGCATTGCTGCAAGAGAGAGTTGACCAGGTAATTGCTGCGGCAAAGAGCGCCTTTCAACGAAGAGGCGAGGCGCTTCGACGCGAATGGGAGAAAGCTAAGACCGTTGCCGGGAATCTGCACAGTTTTGCCTGTAAGCGCCTGGAAGAGGTAGCCTCCAGACTGAGTGAAGAAATCGGAGAATACTCTGCCGAATACCGTTTCTTTACCGATAGCGCTTCGCAGGATGGGCCACGGAATTACTACTTCCGCCGTCAAATTATCGACGCGGCCAGAGTTCTCGGTTATTTCACCAACACGGGCGAATATCGGGCGTGGACCAGGCTGGTCCTTGACACAGAGTCCCGCGCAGAAATCCTTGTTTCATTTCATGGGATTGGGCAGGAGTTCCGTGGACTGATTGCGGTGTCGGCCTGTTTCTTCCGACGTGAGCAAATCGATGAGGGGGAACGGGAATCTTCTGATTTTACAATTCTCTCCGATGACGTTTTCCAGATCAACTATCGTGAGGAAGAAAGCCGTACTCGAGAGCGATTCGAACGATGGCTGGAACAATGTCTTCTGAAAGGACTGGAGATCTGGCGAAAGGGACTCTGATCCCCGGAAGACAGTTTACAAATCCCCCTCGAAAAACCTTGCAAGGGATGAATCTTCCCGTTTGATTTTCTCAATCAGCGCTTCATGTTTCCAAAGCCGTCGCATGGAACGATGCACCAGGCAGATCCCCAGAACCACCAATCCCAGACAGAGTGCCAGAAGAGGAATCGCCAGAACGGTGTTCTCCAACAGATTGTAGTACCGTGAAGTGGCGATCAGCACCGTGATAACCGACAACGGCAGTGTAAACACGGCAATGCCGGTCCGCAGCAGAGCCAGGCTGGTTCGCTTCTCGGAGAGAATCAGCTGCATCCGCATAATGCTCCGGCTTTCTCTGGCATCCATTCGCGGCAAATTGGTCTCCGATTCCGAAGCCTCAACACCGCCGGTACCCGTGGAATTGCACGGTTTCGACATAGTACATGCTCCCTTTGGAAACAACGTGCGACACCGATTATACTGTGTCTCTTTTCCTCGGCCCACGGTCGGAAGACAGCCCAACCGAAACCACCGGTGTGGATTTCGGCCTGGGAATCACCCCCCGGCAAATTCATGCTCAATAACATCGGCAAAAGTCTCGAAAGGATGAAAATCCCGCCCGACACTCTCCAAATAGCGACGAAGTTCCCCCTTTGCATAAACCACTTCCACCTTTCCTGCCGCACAGATATCCGACACCCCATCGCCAATGTAAACCCGTCTCAGCTCCGATTCCTCCAACCTGAGATGTTGACACTTGCAGTTCGCCATTTTGCGTTCGCACTCCGGCAGAAAGTGAGGGAAATCCCATCGGACCGTGCCGTCGGTCCATTCCAGGTGGTTCGAAACATAACGCAGACCGGAAACACCGGCCTTTTCGAGAAGCGGATCAATGTAGAAATCATATCCGTCCGAAACGAGAAGGATCTCTCGCCCCCGGTTCTGCGCCAACTCGACAAACCGCGCGAACTCAGGATCGACCTCCACCGTGGAAATGAGTCCGAGAACCTCCTCTCTGTGTCCTTTCAGGCTCCGGAGCATCTTCGTATTGAACTCCCACGAACTGATACGATGCTCGTCGTAGTCCCGGATCACCTGTTCCCAATTCCCTGTGGCGAACCGAGAAACAATCGTATCCCACACATCCACCATGGAAACGGTATTGTCAAAATCCACAAAATAAACAGTTTTCATAGTTATTGTTGGAAATTCTACCCAATCCGAGATCGCTCATATTCGCTCGGAATGACAACCCGGCAAAGCCTTTCTGCCGGACAGCGCCGCATTCGGATTCAGGGAGAGGCAATTACACGGTCGCCACCCTCGATACAGGCGAGAATCGTGCGCTCCATAAGTAAAAGAAGCAATTTATCGCCACGACTCAGCTTTTCTTCAGGGTAAGTCACCACACCGGCGCTGACGGAAATATGTTCCACCGCACCCGAGATAGGGTAATGCCGAACCTTCTCCCGAAATCCTTTCGCCCACTCCAGGGCCTTCTCTTTTGACGTGTCCGGCAACACAACCGCCATTCGGTTTGCGCTGAACCGTGCTCCGAGCGCATTGTGTGGAAGAGATTCCTTGAGAAGTCCGGCCAATTCCATAATCAGGACATCCCCCCACATGTGCCCCTGCGCTTTGTTCACGGCATCGAATTGATCCAGATGGAAAAGGCACAGAGAGAAAGGACGACTGGGATCCGCACGTTCGATTTCCAGATTCACCCGCTGTTCGAATACGGAAAACTGGTACAGGTGGGTCAGTCCGTCAATTTGCCGGTCGGCATGGAAAAAAGCAGCCATACGCTTCAGCTCATCCATACGAGATTTGAGCGTCAGCTGCAAATTGATTCGTGCGACCAACCGGCGGCTATCTACATTCCGGGGAAGCATATCTCGAACCCCGGCGGCAATGAACTCCTCCTCACGATTCAGTTCATCCGAGAGAAGGATTACAATGTTGTCTCCGGTGGGATCACCCAACGAAAATCCCCGAACCAAATCCCGAACATCCTCCAGGCAATCCAATGTGTCCGCCACAATCAAATCGGGGCTTTCTTCAAACAAGACAGGAAAACTCTCTCTTTCGGGAGGCATGGTACGGACCTTCAGCCCAGCAGACTCCAACGCCTCTATGCCCGGCTTGAACCGTTCCGTGTCTTTTGTGAGAAAAACAATTTGTTGTGTACCCATTCGTCAAAACGCTCCTGACGCAAGAACATACCCTTGACCCGAAAACGGCGGTCAATCCCTATCGGAAATGATCGTAACCGCATGGCAAATCGGTAACGTCCAAACCGGTTACACGGATCTCATTTCTGTTCCCACATATTTCCCCTATATGTGTTAAGGATACCTTGATTTGGCGCGCGACCTCCAGAGCCGTCCCGATTAGATCGCCGGAAACGGTGAGCAGGATCTCATAGTCCTCCCCCCCCTGCCATGCCATCCGGCGGGAACCGGAACCGGCCCATTCATCGAGCGCCGCACTCACAGGAAGCCTCTCGGCCCGAATCTCCGCGCCCACCCCCGAAGCGGTACAGAGATTCGATACAGAACGTGTCAGACCATCGCTGATGTCGGTCATCGCAGTCGGAATCAGTCCGGCCAGAAGCAGATCTCGGGTTTCCGAGACACGCGGCCGCGGTCTGAGAAACCTTTGTACGAGATAACCTGCTGTGGAATCACAAGATACGTTCCCTTTCGATTGGAGAACCGCGAGGCCGGCGACGGCATCGCCCAATGTCCCGGTCACAAGGATTTGATCCCCTTCTCTTGCGCCTGCCATCGAAATTGGCATACCGGTCACCGGCTTGCCGAATACAAGGATGTCCAAGAAAAACACCGGCGAACGGACGGTATCGCCACCGAGGATGGGGCAGATCCACGGCTCGTCGAGCCTCCTCCAAAAACGGTACATGCGGAGGATCCAGTCAACCTCCATTTCCGGCGGGAGTCCCAAAGTCACCAGAGCGCCAACCGGCTCCGCACCCTTGGCGGCCAGATCGCTGACCGCCGAAGCCAGCGATTTCCAGGCCAGATCCTCCGGCTCCGTCCAATCCCGGCTGAAATGAATCCCTTCCACCATGGCATCGGAGGATACAAGAAGCGCATCCTCCGGCCACGGAACTGCGGCACAATCATCCCCGAAAGGCAACAGCAGTGGCCCAGCAGTGTAACCGCCTGGCAAAATAGCGTTAATCTCGGCCAACAAGCCGAATTCGCCCAAATCCGCGACGGTCTTTTGTGAATCCGCCATAAAACGTTCCCCAGGAACCGGATTGGGACCGATCTCACAACTTTCGCGGTCCGACCACATTCCGGCATCGAGCGTGACGTAACAGCAAGTAGTCTTGACCGGCTTCGACCTTATGAAAGAATAATACTTTCCCTTTCTATCAGTACAAGAACTCCCCGTGGCAACGGGGATCACCAAACCAGGGAGGATATCATTTCATGTCTACAAAAATTGGAATCAACGGATTCGGACGAATCGGTCGGCTGGTGGCTCGCGCCGCCTTGGAACAGGGCGATATCGGCCTTGATCTCGTTGCCGTCAATGACCTGACAGATGCGGCAACGCTCGCTCATCTCTTCAAGTATGACTCCATCCACGGAAAATGGCCGGAGGCCGTCAAGGCCGAAGGCGACAGCATTTGTGTCGGCTCCAGGAAGATCAAAGTCCTGTCGCAGAAAGACCCGGCCCAGTTGCCCTGGAAAGACCTCGGCGTGGAAATCGTGATCGAATCAACCGGCAAATTCCTCGACAAGGAATCCGCAGCCAAACATCTCGCCGGTGGCGCAAAAAAGGTTATCATCAGCGCCCCCGGAAAGAATGTGGATGCAACGTTTGTCATGGGTGTCAATTGCGGGACATACGATCCGAAAGCCCACAATATCGTGTCAAACGCTTCGTGCACAACAAACTGCCTGGCTCCGGTAGTCAAAGTTTTGCAGAAATTTGAAGTGCTTCGTGGCCTGATGACTACGATTCACTCGTACACCAACGATCAGCCGGTCCTCGACTTCGTACACAAAGACCTCCGCCGCGCCCGCGCCGCCGCCGTCTCGATGATCCCGACGAAAACCGGCGCGGCAGCGGCCATCGGGCTCGTCATCCCCGAACTCATGGGCAAATTGGACGGGTACGCCATGCGTGTCCCGACCCCCAATGTGTCTGTGGTCGATTTGACCGTCAACATTGGAAAGGAAACGACAGCGGAAGAAATCAACAGCGCAATGAAAGCGGCTTCCGAGGGCGAACTGAAAGGCATTCTGGGGTACTCCGAAGATCCTTGTGTCTCTATCGACTTCAACCATTGCCCGCTTTCCTCCATTTTCGATCCGGGATATACGCGGGTCGTGACCGGAACGCTGGTCAAAGTTCTCTCCTGGTATGACAACGAGTGGGG
>JAKPRU010000755.1 GCA_029557025.1 Candidatus Omnitrophota bacterium
CGTTCGACCGCGCCGCGCAGGCATTTTCTGCTTTCTTAAAAGCCTTCCCGGAAAGTTCACTATACAACGAGGCCTTGCGGTGGCTGGCCGAGTCCCTCTTGCAGGCCGGCCAGGCGGCAGAGGCCGCGCAACGGTTTTCGGAACTGATTCAGCGCTGTCCCGATCATCCGGAAATGTCCCGATTCCTGTACCTCCAGGGATTGGCCCTGTATAAAAGCGAGCAGAAGGAAGCGATGCGGAAACCGCTGGAGGACCTGCTGCAACGGTTTCCCAAATCGCCCGATGCTCAGAAAGCCTTGTATTGGCTGGCTTGGCAGGATGACGAAACCGGAAACAAGGAACGCGCACTACAGGAATATGAACGACTCTTGAAAGAGTACCCGGAGTCCGAGTACGCCCCCATCGTCCGCAGACGCCTGGCCATTGGGAATATCAACGCAGGTCGGCTCGATCTGGCCCTTCCCCTGCTGCTGGAAGTGCTTGCAAATACCGAGGAAGCAAAAAAAGTCGGCCCGGAAATCTACTTCCGAATGGCTATCTATGCCTCCGATCAGGGAAAACACGATGAGGCGCTGACCATTCTGAATCGTGTATCCGAGGTACACCCGCGGCCCGAAGTCATCGAACGCGCTTTGATCGAACAGGGCCGGGAAGCGGTTGTAACCGGACAATGGGCAAAGGCCATGGCCCAGGCAAATGAGTTTTTTGAGAAGTTCCCCAACAGTCCATATCGCCCGGAAGGGTACTGGATCCGCGCCCGCGCGCTCCAGGGCTTGAACCGGTTGGATGAGGCCGAACAGGCTTTCCAGGAAGGCCTTGCGGCTCTGGCGAATCTTGGAAGTCCCGATCCGGCTTTCGAGGCAACCTTGCATTTGGATTGGGCCAAGCTGCTCGAAGCGCGGAATCGTCCGGAAGAGGCGCTGAAAGAATACCTGTACGTAGACATTCTGTTTCCCGGTCCCAAAACCTCACCCGAGGCCTTGTTCCGCGCCTCCGTTTGCCAGGAACAATTGGGACGGATTGAAGAGGCCAAAGCAACGCTTCGGCAATTAGTCGAAATGTTCCCCAATACGCCCGAAGCCCAGAAAGCCGCCCAGCGTCTGGAACAATTCGGAAAACCGGCGGGATAAGCGATGCGGTATGAATATCACATAGAACGGAAGCCGTTTCTCGACCGGCCCTCACTGGCCGAGCCGGTCACAAACGTTCTGCTGATTCTTTCCCTTCTGCTTTCTCTCCTGATTCACGCGCTGTTCCTATTCGAATCCAGGCGGATTCGTGTGGGCATTGTCGGCAAAATGGAGCGACAGATCGGGCAGATCTTTAACGTTCGCTTTGACGATATCGGCCGCGTGCCGGAAGCGATGACACGCCGGACGCCGGAAGAAATTCAGACAGAACGGGATCAGGTGTTTCGTGAGAATCTGCAACAGGCGCAGGCGATCCCGCCTCCCCGGTTGGAGGAAGAATTGGAAAATCTCCTGTCGGAGGCGGGGGAGCCGGTGGAAATTCCCCTGACTCCGGGCGAGACCCCTCAGGGGGAAGCCGCCGGTGGAACCATCGCCGGAATTCCCCTGGCTCCCGGCGAAATCCCCCAAGGATTGGCCGCCGGTGGAGCCGTCGGTGTCCCCGAAGTCATCACCAGTGAGGCCGGGGTGCGTCAACTGGGTCGCCTGGCCGATGGTTTTTTACAGGGAGCCATCGAAGACACCGTTACGGTGAACCGCCCGACACTCGGTTCCGGCAGCGCCTATCGGCAGCAACGAATCCTGGAGGGCCTTCCCTCCAACGTCACCGAAGTGCCGTCGGACAAGCCCTCCGCTGCTCTGGCTGCGCCGTCGATGGGAGTCCCTATTCCCGATTTGAACCTCAGTCCAGCCCTGTTGAATCTTGCCGCGCCGCAACCCGAGTTGCCGGGACAACCCCTTGATCTCAGCGCAATCTCCCCCGGATCCCTGCCGGCCGAAGAACAGGTCAAGAACGACATCAAGGACCGATTCGTTCGCCTGGATAATGTAATGAACGTCGAAATCATTACCTACCGAGAGCGCCCCGGCAGCGGCTATTTTCTCCTCCGCATTACTCCGCGACGAGCGGCGGACCGCTTGCAGCCCCTGCCGAAAGATGTAGTCTTCGTGCTGGATGCCTCGGCGAGTATGGGCCGTCGAACCCTGGAAATAATCAAACAGGCCATTAAGGAATCCCTCCGTGAATTGAACGAATCCGATCGGTTCAATCTGGTCGGATTCAAAAGCCGTGTCGAAATCCTCTCCCAGAATCTGGTCCCAGCCACTCCGCTGAATATCTCCGAAGCATGGACCTTCATCAGTCGGCTGGAAGCCTCCGGCATGACCGATATCTACACCTCCCTCGAACCCCTGATGACTATGGGAACAGAACGGGCACGCCCGTTCTCCATTTACCTGTTCTCCGACGGCCGTCCGACATTGGGCGTAGTCAACAGCCGCGCGATTATTAACCGATTATCGGAACGCCGCGGCCCCAGTACCTCGGTCTTTGCAATCAGCGCGGGGGATGATGTGAACCGCTACCTCCTGGATTTCCTGGCTTATCGAAACCGGGGAAGAGTCTGTTTTATCGAATCAAAAGATTCCATCGTCGAGGAATCCGTGCGATTTGTGCGCGCACTGAAATATCCGTTACTCCTCAGGGTGAGCGCGGATTTCGGCAAGGTGAACCACGACGAGGTGTATCCGCACGACCTGCCCGATCTGTACCGGGACATGCCTATGGAAATCTACGGAAGATTTTCCGATGAAAAAGAATTGACCGTACGACTGGTCGGCGAGGCCTTCGATGAGCAGAAAGAATTGCTCGTGAATCTGCCGATACCCGACAAGGATCTGGGCGGACCGGAAATCGCAAAGGGATGGGCGTTGCGAAAAATCTATTACTTGATTTCTCTCATCGTCCAGCACGGCGAACAGCCACAGATCATCGGCGCGATCAACCGCCTGAGCGAACAATACGGAATTATCACACCGTACCACTCGCAGTTCAGAAAATAGAGACCAGGACTCGCAACGGAGAAACGAACACTTTCAGGCAGAATAAATCCCAATCGGATAAGGAGACAGGAATGACTAACAGCGCGAATATCGATCGGCGGAATTTTCTGAAACAGACCGCCGGAAGCACGCTGGCCGCCTGCCTGGCAACCGGTACCGCCCCGGCGTATGGCGTGGTCGGGGCGAACGACCGCATCAACCTGGGATTTATCGGAACCGGAGGCCGGAATCAATTTCATATCAGCCAGTACAGGAAGATGCCGGACGTCGGAATCCTCGCGCTTTGCGATGTGGATCGGTCCCAGCGGGAGAGGGCCGCCGCTGAGTTGGACCCGAAACCCGCGCTGTTCGAGGATTTCCGACAGGTACTCGACAACAAAGACATCGACGCCGTCGTCATCGCGACACCGGAACACTGGCATGTCATCACAGCCATCGCGGCTTGCCAGGCCGGAAAGGATGTCTATGTCGAAAAACCGGTCGGGCACAACATCAAGGAAGGACGCGCACTCACCCAGGAGGCAAAAAAGTATAACCGGATTGTGCAGATCGGCACACAGCAACGCAGCGGACCCCATTGGATCGAGGCGGTCGATACCGTTCGCTCCGGCAAACTCGGCAAGATCGCTGCCGTTCGCTGCTGGAACGCCTGGGGTATCAACGAAATGGGCGGTAAAGGACTTCAGGGTATCGGCAAACCGGAAGACTGCGCGCCGCCGGATGGCGTCAATTACGATTTCTGGCTCGGACCGGCTCCCCTGCGACCGTTCAATCCTTCGAGGTTTCATTTCTATTTCTACTTCTTCTGGGATTACTCCGGAGGCATGGTAAGCGCGTGGGGTGTCCATCTACACGATATCGTACTCTGGGCCATGGGATACGATATCAAAGCCGTTACCTGCACGGGCGGACAATTCGCATTCGATGACTGCCGGGATACACCCGATACGGCGGATATAATCTTCGAATGCCCGGAGTATTCCTTTACCTACTCTGTTCGTCACTCGAACGGGCGCCCCGTGACCGGCAACATGGATCACGGAATCGAGTTCTCCGGAACGGACGCATCTCTATTTATCAATCGCGATGAATACCGCATCTATCCGGAGAATGACCGGGAAAATCCGAAAATCGTCCAGTCACAGCCGATGGAATTACCACACAAACAGAATTTCCTGAACTGCATTCGAACTCGCCAACGTCCGAACGCGGATCCGGAAACAGGTCACCTTGCGGCGATCCCAGGCCACCTTGCGAATATCTCTTACCGCGTGGGGCGACGAATCGCCTGGGATGCGGACAAAGAAACGATTCCGGGTGACGAAGAAGCCTGTGAGCTCCTCGGCCGGACATACCGTCAGCCATGGCATCTCTAAATTACACAATCTGCAACAATTACAGAATGCGAGGTGTGTAACATGATTCAACGATTCTTTCTAATCACTACAGTCGGTGTCTTGATCGGAGGCGCAATCGGATGCGGCGGCCAAAAAGCCGCCACGCCGATTCGTGTACTGATCGTCACCGGTGGGCATGAATTCGAACGGGATCCCTTCTTCAATATGTTCGATGCCATGGAGGGTGTCACATGGCAGGAGGTCCAGCACCCGAATGCGGCGGCGATGTTTTACCCGGAAAAGAGCGGCGATTATGATGTACTTGTTCTGTACGACATGTACCAGGACATCACCGATGCGGATAAGCAAGCCTTTGCCGATCTCATCAAAAATGGAAAAGGCGTGGTAGCGCTGCATCATTCCATCGCCGACTACAACAACTGGCCGGAATACGAACAGATCATTGGAGCGCGTTATTTCCTTAAGGAAACAATAGAGAACGGACAAACAATTCCGCCATCGACATACAATCATGATCAGGATATCAACGTTCGTGTTCTCGATACCACTCACCCAATCACCCAGGGTATCCAGGACTTCACGATTCACGATGAGACCTATGGCGGATTCCGCGTGCTGGACACGGTACATCCGTTGCTGGAGACAGATCATCCGTTGAGCGGAAAGACCCTGGCGTGGTGTGGGAATTACGGAGAGGGGCGAACCGTGTACATCCAGTTGGGGCATGATCATTTCGCTTACGAGAATCCCAATTACCGCCAACTGGTCCTTCAGGCAATTCGCTGGGTAAATGAAGGTTCCAAAGAAAAATAGCCGAATTCGGCGAATACAGTGGTTGATAAGCAGATGAGAAATGGCCGGTGAGTTGCAGACAGTGGCAACGTACCGCTATCCAATCCAGGCCCAGCCGGCAAAGGCTCAGCTGGAAGCGCAGGGAATCGAGTGTTTTCTCGCGGACATGGAGACCGTCTACACGAATACATTCCTGACCAATGCCGTGGCGGGGTGAAAGTACAGGTCTACGATATGGATGCTTTCCGCGCCGGGTTAATCTTACAGAACTGGGAGAAGGAGGCGCTGCGGCCTGCAGAGGACGAAACCCGTCCGCATTGCCCGGACTGTTTTTCTCAGGAAACGCACCGGATGCCATTCAGTCGACCCATGTTGGCGTGTGGCCTCCTGATATTGTTCCTGTATTATTTGATTCCCAACCCTTTTGTATTGCTGATCCTGGTTTTTGCTGTTTTGTATGCCCTGCGCAGACAAGAATGGAAATGCGACCAATGCGGCCGTCGCTTTCACCCGGCAAAGTAGATATTTCGTCTGCGGCTAATCCATTTCTTCCAGCCAGGTTTCAAATACGGCTTCGATGTTCTCCTGTGGATCGTGCACACCCCATTCGCATTCCGCGATCACGCCGCCGGTTCCATCATCCAGCGCACGTCTTACTCGGCGGACTGCTGCCCGCACATCTTCTACCGTTCCCCGTGGAAGAATCCACTGACGGTCGATCTCACCCCAGAAGGTGATCTTTCCTTTGTATTTCGCGGCAAGCCCCTCGATATCCATGCAGAACAGTTGCGAATTGACCGCGTTTACGCCGATCTCGATCAGGTCGGGATAGATCGCCGCAATATGCCCATCGGAGTGGAACCAGACATGTTTTCCGGCTTCATGAATCATGTCGCAGTAATCCTTGTAGAGGGGCTTGTAGAACTCCCGCCAGAATGCGGGCGAGATTAGCAGGGCTGTCTGGGTTCCCCAATCGTCCATAAATGAGATCCCGTCGACATCGGTTTTGACCAGCATTTCCATGTCGCGCAGGTTGAAATCATGGATCATGTCCCGCAGCTGGTAGACCTCTCGACAGGCATAGCCGAGGTCAATAAACAAGTTCTCCGAACCGCGCAGAAATTGCATTCGCTCAAATGGCCGAGCGTGGGAGCCGACTTTCATGTACAGATCGCTATTTGCGCAGGCCCAGTTAACCTCGGAAAAATCCGCATTGTTAAGTACCTCCCACGGAGGTTGGTAATGGGCCAAATCCGCCCAATCCTTCAGCGGAGGCTGTTTTACCTCGCCGACCACACCGGGTTCGGCGACCTCCCACACACAGCCCCACTCATCCACATACCGTCCGGTTTTTCCCGCAAGCGGAACGGCCCGTTCCGATTTCCCGTACTTCACCGGGGGGCAATCGAAATCCGGGGGAAATCGTTTAAGAGTCGCCTGGTATTCCTCGGTTCGATAAAGTATAACACCCGGCAAGGCCCAGAGATCCCGGGGCGCACGGTCCGGGTAATCCATTTCAAGCGCGCGTCTGACCCGTTCTCGACCGGTCATAGTCATAACGATCTCCCTGGCTGCGATATGCCAACTTAGTCTTTGCCACCCCCCGCCCCTCCTTTACATTGGGGCTGCCCCCTCTCCTTAGGGGTTGACTAACGCCCCTCTCTGGCCCGTGCGATTTCCTCCCGGCAAATGTCGGTCCAAACAGTCAGCCGTTCCGGTTGTCCCTGTACCGTATGCGTATCCTTAAGAATCATCTCCACCACACAATCATTCGTGATCTCAAGCGTTTCCCGGATAATCCTGCGGATATGGTCGGGATCATAGTCTCCGGCTACCATGACGGGATTCGGTTTCCAGGAGTAGACATAGCGATCCTGTAACTCTTCCGCCGCGATCCTTCGATCCGTAAACGGACTCACCGAGACCCGCCGCAGCCGAGGGACTTTCTTGATTCCCGCAAACTTCCGGGAAATATCCTCGCAGCAGTTGTAGCAATTCAGGCCAAATTCTTCGAGCAGCGGGATCTGGTATCGCAGGCAAAATTCCTCGTGCATCTGCGGAGAAATTTCCGACACCTCCTGGGCCTCAGCAAATACCCACGTGTCTTTTAGTCGAACATGAACCCCATCGAACCCCGAGGACGGTAATTCATTCGTGTACCCCAGCCCGCCCGATCCGACAAAATGATCCCGGTTATTCAGCTCGAGCAGGTTCAGAGCCTCCGCCTGTTTGAGCAGTCGGTGCGCCCCCTCGGAGAAAAAAGCCATCGCTTCGTGTACCCATTCGGGGCGGTCGTACAGATCAAGTAGGAGCTGATCCATCCCGCGCAATTCCGCGAAACAGCCGACCACGCTGGCCGGGTTCCACCAGCTGCATCCCCGCAGTCGTACCTCGATCCGATCCCCGATGGCATCCTGTACCGCTTCCAGTTTGCGGTTCGCCTTTTCCTCGTCATAAAGAATTTCGGGAAAATGGAGTTTGGAAAGATCGTTCGGATCCGTAAGAGGCGGGTCCCATTTCCAGGCGTGTGTCGGATCCCCCGTGCCTCTTCGCGGAGTCTTCATACCCCAGCCTGTGTCCCGAATCTCGTTGGGAATACGGAACACCGGCTCGATAGCACGGTCGTCATGGAGCAATTCGAAATGCCGAACGAGAGCCTTCAGTTCCCACTCGATCTCTGCCCAGAATGGGTCCAGGATGGTTAAAGAATCATGCGGAAGAATCTCGCGCCATGCCCCTTCCGGGGAACACAGAATCAGCGGTCCCACTTTCTCCAGCCGGTTGTGTCGGGTCCACAGATTCCTTCGCTCTTCCTGGATGGGATCGGCCGCAATGTCGGCTACTTTTGAGGCGAATTCCCGCAGCAGTTGGCGTTCCGGAGGTTGCAGTGCGATCATCGGTCAAATCTTTTTCGGAATCGTATACGGGCTGCGGTAACGTCGATCTTTATCCTGAAGAATGTCGTTAGCCTTTCGGTTATCAAGACATCGCTCCTTTTCCGGGTCGAAATGAAGCGTACTCTCAAGACGATAAGCGGCATTCGCCAGGTGGCATAATCCGGCGGAAAGGTGTCCTTCCAGAATCTCGGCATCAAGGTCCTCGCGTTTCCGGCTCTTAACGCATTGGATGAAATTCGTGAACGTATCTCCGTTCGAATGATTCGCCGGTCCCGGTGTCCGTTCCTTTCCAAAAAATACCTTGTAGCCGAAATAACCGCTTGAAATCATAATCCCTTTGGAGCCGAGGAATACATTGCCGATGACATTGTCCTTGCCGCCGAGCTGCAGTTCATCATTCGTGATCCAGTGACGCACCTCGAAAACAAGCATCTTGTTCTCATCGGGATATTTGAACGTTGCCACGAGCGTATTCGGGGTCTCCTGATCGTCATCGAACATGAAATGCCCCCCGGCCGCCTGGGCAAGTTTGGGAAGCCCGACACCCAGGCCGCACCGCGCGATATCCATCTCATGCACACCCTGGTTGCCGATATCGCCGCTCCCGTAGTTCCATTGCCAGTGCCAGTTGTAATGGAACCGGTTGCGTGTGAACGGCCGCTTGGGGGCCGGTCCCATCCAGTAATCGTAATGCACACCATCGGGAACCGGCTCTTCGGGCGCATGACCGATCGTATCGCGCCATTTGTAACAGAGACCTTTTGCGTAATAAACCTCTCCGATTGTCCCGTCGCGCAGCATCTGCATCGCCTCTTTAAATGCGGAGGAACTGCGGGCCTGGGTTCCGTGCTGGACAATGCGATCATACTTCCGCGCGGCCTCAACCAGTTTTCGGCCCTCGTAAAGATTGTGCGAACAGGGCTTCTCCACGTAGGCATCTTTCCCTGCCTGGCAGGCCCAGATTCCCATAATGGAATGCCAGTGATTTGGCGTGGCGATAGAAACCGCGTCAATGTTCGGATCCTCCAGCATCTCTCGATAGTCCGTATACGTTTTCACAGGCTGCTTGAGATACTTGGCGTGAGATTCCAGACGCTGCTTAATCACGGATTCATCCACATCGCATAAAGCCACCACAGCGGCGTCTTTCATCCCACCGAACGCCTCGATATGGGTTCTCCCCCGGCCTCGGATGCCCGCGACCCCGACCCGAACGACCTGATTGGCATCGCCGAGCGCTTTCAGACCGCTCAATACCCCAAATCCAATCACCGTGCCGGTCGTGTTTTTCAAAAATGTCCGTCGATTGTTCTGCTCCATGGTGTGTTCCTTTTCTTTGGATTTCCCCGGTTGCGTACCGGATGAAACCTGCCACAGCCGGGTGTAGGCCGCTGCCGGACCGTTCGGACCGGCATGGATACCGATTCCGCATTCATCATAATACGACCAGGATTGAACGTATATGCCTGGACTGGATTTTATTCTTACGAAGGAGGTTCTGCGGGAACTCGATAGATTGTAGTGGGTGGCACGGTGTCCAACTCGGCAACTTTCATCAGTCCGAGCGTTTCGGGATCGACATCCAAAGCCTCCACTCCGGGAGTATGAATCCCCCCGCCGCGCTGCTGAAACACATAGGCCACACCTCTCGATTGAAGGTACTCCATAAGGCGGGGACCGTCCTTTTCCCATGGCAGCCAAACCGTTCTGCGTTCGCCGAAGGCATCTTCCAGAAGGCTTGTTGAAGCGATTATCTCATCCGGTGAGGTATTCTCCATCAGCCAATCACGGACATGCATTCGGTGTAAATCCAGGGGCCGCCGTTCGCTGCGATTTGCTGTATCCAACCGGTATGTTTCCAGGACGGCATACGCCAGGCAGCCGATAACCCAGGAAATCAGTACACAAAGCACAACACGATCCGCCGAAAAAGACGGCAGACGCCGCAAGTGGGACAGACCCACCGACGCCAGAACCGCAAGAACCGGGATTAGCGGACCCGCCATGCGACCGGGATGAAACGAAGGCTGCGCCAGGGAAACAAAGAACGGTGGAAAGAGAATCAATACAAACGGCGAACACAACAGCGCCAGAAATACCCAACGGCGTTCCCTCCCCAATGAGACGACTCCGATACAAGCCGCCAATAACAACGGAAAGGCCCCCGGCGACAAAATCGACATTCCTTCCCGCACATTCCGATAATAAACGCGCATAGCACGAAACGGGTCTTCCAACAGATAACCGGCAAATCCGTCTTTCGATGACAGAAAAGACAAATTGCCCTGCGAATCCAGGGAAAAAGCCTGCTCGTAAACCCGCTTCAGCTCCTCGGCATGATCCTCCGTTTCCGCCTTGGCGCGCGCGTGCAGCAAATTGAGCGGGGCTTTCCCCGATATCATCCAGTGGCCTGATCGCCGCCCAAGGAATATCCCGTACGGCAGGCCCATCAGGAAAATAACCGCCCAAACCGTCACCCACAGCCACACCCGTGGCCCCAATGGAATCTTTCGAATCAACAACATGCCGATTGCACACTGTACCGCCACAAGCACAAGCGCTTCCGGCTTGGTTTGTACAGCCAGGCCGGAACACACGGAAAACAGAAAGTACAACCCATACTTGTCGGTGCGGCAGGCCTCCAAGAAAGCCCACAAAGCTCCGGTGACAAGAAAAATAAAAAGTGAGTCCGCCAGGCATTCCGCCGAGAGACCCAACAACAGCGGCGAACACGCCGTTAAAGCCCAGGCAGTCCAGGCCGTCCGCTCGGAAGCAAAAATCCTGGTGATTCCCCACACAAGAAACGGAATCAATGATCCGAACAACACGGAAACCAGAACCAGGGATCCTTCCAACGACAACAATGGCCGAAAAACCGCCACCAAAAGAGGATATCCGGGCGGGAACAGCAGCAGATAATCATGCGCCGTCCTAAACCGATAAAAATGCTCCGCAATGGCCGCAAAAAAGCCCGTCTCCCCAAGGAAACCCGTGCCGCCAGAGAAGTCGGACTCCGGCTCGAAGCGCCAGGGGAACCCCGATCAGCGTCGCATATCGCATCACCCGGGGGATATTCCAAGTCATCACACGCCGCTCCTTCCACAATCATCCGCCCCGACAGGATTCCAGGCAAGGATTCTCCCCGCCCGGGGGCAATTGTACCAAGTCACGGAGGGTAGTCCTCAAAAACCCCCGAATGCGCGCAGATTTCTCCCCCAAGGATTGGGAAGACACAAAGGCGGTTGAATTCATTAGACCTATCAAATTTGCTCCAATCCTTCACCGTCCGGGTGGTGAAAGAAAATAGGCATAGGGCAGTGACGGATGCACAAATACAGGGTATAGTAAGAATAAGAGAATAATGCTTTTGACGGCGGGAAAAACCATGCGACCTTTCCGAAACGGATTGAAAAAACCTTTGCAACCGAAACGGTATCGAGGAGCGCACCTGCTCCCAAACCTGCTCACCTGTTCCAGCATTGCCTGTGGACTGTTGGCAATCATTTATACCATGGATGGAAAATTCGAGCTGGCCTCCTGGATGATCCTCGTTGCTTTTGTTTGCGATGGATTGGACGGGAAAGTGGCGAAGCTGTTTAAGGTAAGTTCTCCGCTCGGAGTGGAGTTGGACTCACTTGGCGACGTGATCTCATTTGGGGTAGCCCCATCACTTCTGCTCGGACGGATGCTGTACCCGGAATGGCAGAAACTGGGAATCTCGCTCATATTGGTTTATGTGCTGTGCACCGCGCTGCGACTAGCCCGATACAATGTCATGACCCATATCGCGCGGCGGCCCCATTTTACCGGTTTGCCCTGTCCTGCCGCCGCCGGTTTATTGACCTCCCTCGTGCTGATGCTGAGTTTCTACAATGTGGACCTGGCTCACATTCGACCGCTGCGCGTGGGGATCCACATACTGACTGTTATCCTCGCCGTTCTGATGGTCAGTCGTATCCGATATGTCGATCTCGCTGTGCGGTACGTGGAGCGTGGAAATGTGTTCAATCATTCGGTGGTTCTGGCATTGGGGCTGGGGCTGGGTGCATTGCATCCCCAGATCACGCTCTTCTGTTGTTTCGCGGGATATATTATTCTAGGTCCCTTGCCTTTGCTCAAAATGAATAAACTCAAAGTCGAGGAAGGCACGGAACAGGGAATCCAACCGACTACGGGAGACTTGAAACCATGAGTGAGTATGGTGTGTGTACCAAGTGCGGATTGACCGTATTCGCCATCCAAGAGGTATGTCCGTCTTGCGGCGCCCGGACCGCTCCGGAACCGGACTCCTCCATGATCGAGGAATGGCATGAAAAACGGGAAGGTGTCTGCTGCGATTGCATGGCAAAAGGTCGGGTCCGTCGCCTCGTGAAGGCAAAGGGATACAACGCCCTCACAAAAATCCCGGAATTCCGCTGTCTCACATGCAGTGAGAAGAAACTTGCGGAAATCCGGGCGCGTGGTGTGCCGGTCTGATCGCAGCTCCCAAAATCGTCGATACCCCCCCGCCGACCGTCAAGCGCAATGCCGCTCCGTAATGCCGAATGACACAGTTGCCGCGCAGATCCGGTCCGTGCGAACTCCGTTACCCGCCAACATCCCTTTTACTTTTGTGTCTGCCACCACTTCTCGACCCCATTCACAAATCAATTCCATTTCCTGAACCACCGTATCAGCTGATTCGTCGAGGAATCATGCCGCAACTCCAGCGGTGTCTCCGATTCCAGTTCGGGCAGAATGCGATTCGCCAAAACCTTGCCCAATTCCACTCCCCACTGGTCAAAACTGTTGATCCCCCAGATCACACCCTGCACGAAGATTTTGTGTTCGTACATGGCAATCAATGATCCCAGCGCTTCCGGAGTCAATTTCTCCGCAAGGATCGTGTTGGTCGGACGATTCCCCTCAAACACTTTATGCGGAACCAGATCGGCAGGAACGCCCTCGGCCTCAACCTCCTCACGAGTCTTGCCGAACGCCAGCGCCTCGGTCTGCGCGAAAAAATTAGCCATCAAAATCGAGTGATGATTCCCGAGGGGATTCAAACTGCGCGCGAAACCGATGAAATCGCACGGGACGAGCTTGGTTCCCTGGTGCAGGAGTTGAAAAAAAGCATGTTGCCCGTTGGTTCCCGGTTCCCCCCAGATAATCGGACCGGTCTGGTAATCCACCCGCCTCCCGTCTACTGTAATCGACTTCCCGTTCGATTCCATATCTCCCTGCCGAAAATACGCGGCAAAACGGCTCAGGTATTGATCGTACGGCAGAATTGCATGGCTTTGCGTGCCGAAAAAATTGTTGTACCAAATTCCCAATAGTGCCAGAATGACCGGTACGTTTTTCTCAAACGGCGTTCTTCGGAAATGGCAATCCATCGTGTAATAGCCGTCAAGCAACCGGTTGAAATTCTCCGGACCGACGGCAATCATCACGGAAAGACCGATGGCGGAGGGAAGACTGTACCGCCCGCCGACCCAGTCCCAGAACTCAAACATGTTTGCATCTGCATCAATACCGAATTTCATGACCCCCTCGCGGTTTGTAGATAATGCGACAAAATGCCGCGCTACCGCCACATCGGCCCCCAGGCCGCCTACCAGCCAGGCCCGCGCCGAATTCGCATTCCTCATAGTCTCCTGGGTGGTAAATGACTTGCTCGATACAATAAACAGCGTCTCCGCCGGATCGAGATCCCGCACCGCCTCCGCCAGGTGGGTTCCGTCTACATTTGACACAAAACGGAAGGTTAGCCGACGGTCGCTGTAATACCGCAGCGCTCCGCACGCCATGACCGGACCCAGGTCCGATCCGCCGATTCCGATATTGATTACATTTCGAATCGGTTTCCACGTGTATCCTTTCCATTCGCCTGTGCGCACGCGGGTAGAGAAATCCGCCATTTTAGCCAATACCGCACGCACACCCGGCATGACATCCTCTCCATCGACATAGACCGGCTCTCCCGAACGATTGCGCAATGCGGTATGCAAGGCAGCCCGTTTCTGCGTAACATTGATTTTCTCCCCTGTAAACATCCGCTCAATGGCATCTTTCACACCGCGGCTCTCCGCCAGGGCACACAGCCCGCTCATCGTCTCGGCGGTAATTCGATTTTTCGAGTAATCCAACAGAAGCCCGCAGGCCTGGATGGTGAATCGTTCCGCACGGTGCGGATCGTCCCGAAACAAATCCCGAAGATGCACGGAACATATCCGCTCGTAATGCTTCTCTAGATGTTTCCATTCCTGTTTTTCAGTCAATGTTATCATTACTCATTCTCTTGCAATTCCATCAGAGATTCACCCCCTCTCCATTCTTGGAGAGGGGGCCGGGGGGTGAGGATAAAGATAACCATTACCCGATCCGAACTCTTCCACTCTTCCAGCTCATCAAGCCGCCGATAATGAAGAGCGTTAATCCGAAAAACAGGTCCAGCCCGATAGACATCGCGCCCGAGATCCACGGAAGAATCCCCAACAGCATCAATCCGATTAACAGGATGCATACCCCCACAACAAAGAATGGGGACAGAATCTCACGGCCTTCGCCGACCTTGATGTGATCTTCCTCCAATTCCCCGATGGGGGTCTCCAATCGTTTCCGAAAGGATTCGACCCGCGCGCGATCTTCCGCGCTCATCGGCTTGAGCATACTCACGACCATCATGACTACAAAAGTAACCAAGGCATTGCACGCGAACAGAACGACCTCCATTTTCAAACGAAGGCCTGCAATCAACAGCTCGTCCTTATCGGGATTCCAGATCATTCCCCAGATCGGAGTGTCCTGCCCTTTCGGCAGCCAAAAATAGAACCGGAGGAACAGGTACAGACCGACTCCAAACCCGCAGAGGAATCCCGCAATCGCCCCGAGATTGGTCACTCTCTTGGACAGCAGCCCCAGGATCATCGGAACGGCTACCGGCGCCGTCGCAATCCCAAACAGCGTTACCATCGTTCGGAACAGGCCCTCGCCCGTTCCGCGCAACATGATAAACGCGACGCCAAGCGCAACGATACCCACAAGCAGAGTCATAATGCGTCCTACGAATACGAGTTCTTTCTGCGAGGCATTGGGACGGACAAGCCGACGGTAGACATCGTTTGTCAATACGCTGGCGCAGGCGTTGTAATCGCCGCTCAAAGTAGACATTGTCGCGGAAAACATCGCGGCTGCCATCAGCCCCAACATGCCGGCCGGAAGGAGAAAAGCGCACAGGCGGGGATAGACTTCTTTCGGAACGATATCCGGCAGAAAATGCGTGGCCGCCATCGCGGGGATGAACATCAATGGCGGACTGATGATATTCAGAACCACGACACACCAGCCGGTCTTGAGGGCCTCTTTCTCATCCCGCACACAGTAATACCGTTGAATCAGCGGCCACTTGACGCTGCTCCAGGCGAGGCAATACAGCACGGCAAGCAACCCGACATAAATCCAGTTATATTCTTCATTGACAATCTGGTGGAAACTTTCCGTCTGGACAAGCACGTCCCATCCGCCGGCTTTATTGATCGCTAACGGCAACAGAACAAAAATGGCGACGGCCATCACCACAAACTGCACAAAATCTGTGACGGTTACCGCCCACAGGCCACCCATGAACGTGTACGCCAGCATGATCAC
>JAKPRU010000756.1 GCA_029557025.1 Candidatus Omnitrophota bacterium
CACACTCTGGGCGGCAAGCCGGTAAAGAAGCTGCTGGCAACCCATTGGGCCCGATTGGTGGAATTGCTCTACGCATCGGAAAGACTCCTGGAATTGGCGCAGGATCCCGAGATCGCCTCTCCCAATATCAGGACTCTTCCGACCGCCATTCCGGAGGAGGGAGTGGGCATCGTGGAAGCGATGCGGGGTATTCTCACCCACCACTATCAGACGGATAAAAACGGCCTGGTTACAAAGGCGAATCTTATTGTAGGCACCACGAACAACAACGCGCCGATTTCCATGTCTATCAAGCGCGCCGCCCAGAAACTGATCCAGCCCGGCAAGGAAGTGGGCCAGGGGCTTCTGAATATGGTGGAAATGGCTTTCCGGCTCTACGATCCCTGTCTCTCGTGCGCCACACACTCTCTGCCCGGTGAAATGCCGATGGTGGTTCAGGTGATAAATGCCGACGGCGATGTAATCCACCGCGAGAGCAGGCTGGATAAGCGTATTTGATGAGCACTCGCATTATTGGCTTAGGCAATTCCATACTGACGGATGACGGAGTGGGTATCTATGCGGCCCGTGAGCTCCGGCGCCGCCTCGACGAATCCGGACGGACACAGGATGTTGACATTGTGGAAACCGAAGTCGGCGGCTTTGCCCTCATGGAATTGATGAGCGGCTGGCCGCACGTCATTCTTGTCGACTCCATTCAATTCGCGGGATTAAAATCCGGAACCGTGATCCGTATTGAGCCGGAGGATCTGCATACGTCTCTGCGGCTGCGATCGGTGCATGACATTGACTTGCCGACCGTCCTTGAACTTGGCCGCAAGCTCGGATTATCGATGCCGGAAAAGCTTTCCATCTATGGCATTCAGGCGGAAGATGCCCTCACCCTTGGGGAATCGCTGACCGAGGCAGCACACCGGGGGATGAAAGAAGCAGTCAACCTTATCCTGGAAGAAATTCGAGATTCGAGATTCGAGATTCGAGATTAAGCTATCGATACTGGGGCTATGCCGCTAAAAGGGAATGTCTTAATCTCGAATCTCGAATCTCGAAT
>JAKPRU010000758.1 GCA_029557025.1 Candidatus Omnitrophota bacterium
TTGATCATCTACGGCACATATCGCTATCAGCGATGGTGCAAGTTCAAGGAATTCGAGAACGAGATGAAATCGCTCGACTTGAACCCCGATCAGGAAGGCACGCTTGGGGATATGGTGCGGCGGTACCAGATCGGCGAACCGGTCCAGATTCTATACTCTCCGAAGCTGTTCGATGACTTGGCGACGGCCGAGATGAGGCGGATTCTGGGCAGCCAGGGTTCGGTAGAAACCAAGCAGAAGTTCATCGACGCCATTTACGATATCCGAACGAAGACTTACCACCCTGATTGGACTGCCGCCATGTCCACGGAAGACTCTTCGTTCGGCCGGTAGCGACCCCGAAATCTATTCACTTTCTTATCAGCCCAACCAAACGCGAAGAAGTCCATAAGCCCAAATCCCGGTATAGCAAATCAGTTGCTGGACTCGACTGAACCGATCCGCGTTCGTCGCAAAGCGAAACAGAGCAAGAGTCCAGATTCCCATCATCAATTCCGAAAGCATTTCCGGTGAGAACAGGTGACGGAACGGATTGGTGATCGCATAAAGTGTAATATTCTTATCCGGCGGCCAGTCATATTGGACAAGCGGCATCCAGAGCGGAAGGAAAGATCCCAGATCACCCACCAAATGAGTCGCATGACCGGCGAACCAGCCCCACCCACTTTCTTTTCCCCACAACCATCCGACCAGTACGGAACACACCACCACCGATGGGATGCTGTGCATGAAGTACCGCCCGTATGGAGTGATCTGCAAGAGATCATTCAGGCCCTTGTCGATGACATCGGGGACAAAAGAGGCAATGACGGCCACGGGTATGGACACCTTGAAGAATCGTGCGGAAGAGGCCGCAAAAGCTAAATGACCTGGAATGGGATACATCAACTCCCCCCTGTGTGGCGGAATTTCCCCGATTTATCGTTGTAGGGGCGACACATAGGGGGACGCATGCGTCGCCCCTACGACCTACATCGCCCATGCGGCGCATCTGTCATATTTTCCGAAACACCAGCACACAATTCTGCCCGCCAAACCCGAACGAGTTATTCAGGGCAACGGACACCCTCGCCTTGCGCGCGGTGTTTGGAACGCAGTCAATCCGGCATTCCGGGTCCTGGTTGTCGAGGTTAATGGTCGGCGGGATGATCCCCTCCGTGATGGTTTTCACACAGACGCAGCTTTCGAGAGCGCCCGCCGCGCCCAGCAGATGCCCGGTCATGGACTTTGTGGAGCTGACAGCAACCTTTTTTGCATGTTCGCCGAACAGGGCGTTGACTGCCTGCGCCTCGGCCACATCGCCCACTGGAGTTGAGGTTCCATGAGCATTGATGTAGTCCACCTCTTCCGGGGAGATCCCCGCGTCTCGAAGCGCGCGACGCATTGCTTCCCGCCCCCCGCGTCCTTCCGGGGCGGGTTGGGATACATGGAAGGCATCTGCGGTCATGCCGTATCCGACAATCTCTGCATATACCCCGGCATTCCGTTTCTGCGCATGTTCCAGCTCTTCCAGGACCAGAATGGCAGAAC
>JAKPRU010000831.1 GCA_029557025.1 Candidatus Omnitrophota bacterium
CATCGGGCAAGGGCATCCCTACGAGATGATCGGCCTGTACCGTCAGCACCTGTTCGAACTCAGCCGGGCAGCCGGAATCGCGCCGCCGCCGGAGGTCTCTCTGCAGAACCGGTTCGGCGATATGCGCGCGCGGATCACCGATGTCAAAATGTATGATAAAGAGGGCAACGAGCGCTATGTGTTCGACACCGGTGATTGGGTGAGGGTTGATCTGCATTACCATTCCCCGGAGGAATATCCCGATCCGGTGTTCGGCATTTCTATTCATGATGACGATGACAACGCTTTAATTACCACCGGCACGCATATCATCCGGGGAGACCTGCCGGCTTTGCGGGGAACGGGGATCTGTCGTTTTGTGATCGAGGAGTTGAATCTGCTGGAGGGATATTACAGCCTTTCCGTGGCGTTGACCCAGCGGGATGCCGGGCCGGGGTCCGCAATGAATTTCATGCTCGGTTCCGATTATCGTAAGTGCCTGTGTCCTTTCATGGTCCGACCGGGTGAGAAAGGACGCGGTATTCGGGGAACCACCTACATGCCTTTCCGCACCAACCTCCTTCCGAATGAGTGATCCGCATTCCTTTTCGCTCTATCCCGCCTCACCTTCTGCCCGGGGTTTCCCCGTCGTATATTCTCCTTGAACCAATGGCGGCTGAAGGCAAAAAGAGGAACTCCGATGGATAATAAAAAAGATCAATCCAAAGAACCCGCACCCGCCAAGGATGCCGTACCGGAAAAACAGGCAAACGGTAATGCACCGGTAGAGAACAGCTATGAAGATGCCATGCAGGCGCGGATCGACCGCCTCGCGCATCGGGCAAAAAACACCCGGCGGAGAAGCTTTTTCACAACTCTGATAGCGTTTTTTGTTCTATGTTTTGTGGGGGCAGGGGTATTGTTCCTATCAAGAAGTTGTGAGGCTGGAAAACGGTTCACGGGCAGCTTCAGTTGGCTCCATGGGCGAAGACGGTAGCGCTATGCCCCTTTCCGCTGAACTCCGCAGCCCCTGCCCTCTACCCGCTCCGGTGGCCGGGCCAGCAGCTCGCTACGGTGGAGGCGAGCGAAGAAAGAAATCCGAAGAGGACAGCCACGGGCGTATAACGGGACGGCGTCAGACGATATCCCATACACCACTTCAAAAACTCCATCTTCCAGCGTTCCACGTGACGTCCTTCGGCAGCCAATCTCTTGCGCCGACACTCAAAGGCGGAATAGTAAAAGTCATTCGCGCGACGCCGACGACCCAATCGCTCAAACTGCCGCGCAATCCAACGGTATTCATTCTCCAACTCGGTCCACTCTTTCGGACTCTGTGCGATATGTTCCTGAAGAAGTTTCGGGCGACGCACGAATCCCTCTCCCGGCCAGACACAACCCGACAGGTCGCACCACAAATCCAGGTCCGTATCAAAATGAACATTCTTCAGATACGCCCGGAATTTCAAGCGACATTCCTTCCCTGCCAGATTCCCGAAATGCGCCCGCGTATCCGCGAAATCGGTCTCCCAGAATGAAACCTGACAATCCCCCAGATCACAATCGTTCAGTTCGAACACTTGTCCGTTCAGCACAGCCCGGTTGAAGGAAAGACGCTTGGATGCAAACCGGGTCCCCAGAATCAGGAATCGATCCCCCGACCACCGGATACGATGGAAATAGACATGATTTCCGCCGAAATTCGATTCCAGAAAATGCACCGCCTCCACATCCAGAACCGCATTCGAAAATGAAAAACGCGAGCAAAGGAAACTCGCCTTCCAGGCATTCAATTGACGAGCCTCCAGCCGCGAAGAGGTCAGCTCGAAACACTCGCCGCCGATATGGGCCTGGTCGAACGAGATCTCCCGTGCTGTCATACGCATCCCGTTGCCGACAATCTCTCCCTCCCAGTCGATCCGCTCGAAACGGATGCTCTCTTTCGCAATCAACTGCATCCAGGTCAGGTCCACATTCGGCGTGAGAAATACACTCTCACTGAACGAGATGCTTCGTCCCTCGATGCGGGCCGCCTTGAAACATACCAGGCTTTTCAGTCCCAATTTCGCCCCTCGAAACTCCAGGTGACCCAGTTTCCAGTCCGCTCTTGAAAATAAAAGCGCGTCGCCATCCCACCGTCCACCGGCAAAAGAAACCTGGTTTCCCTTGATGACCGATTTCACCAGGGTCAACCGCCCCCTGGTTTGAGTAACTTCCTCAAATGAAATCAGATCCGCCTCAAACCGGCTTTCCGAACCATCCACCTCATCCGCCGAAAACTGAACCCCCTCGAAAAAGACCGCATGCCCCTGAAAAACCGCTCCTCGAAACGACACCCGTTCACCTGTAAACCGGCTGCCGGCAAATGCAACCCCTCGTTTCGCATCGAACAGGGTCTCCTTCATAAGAAAATCCTTTACCGCAAAGGATACCTGTTCGAACGACACCGCATCCCCGCGAAACTCCGCGCCCGAGAAGTCCGCCCGCTCCCCATTGAACGAGCATCCGGCAAAGTCCACCTCTCCTCCTGAAAACACGGCCTCCGCAAACAGAGTCGTCGGACCGCCGAAAGAGACATCACGGAAATCGGCTCCTGCCAGGAATTGCGCGCCATGAAAACTTGTGCTTCGCGTGAATCGCTGCCCACGGAACGACATGGGGAATGGGCAAACCATGCCGTCAAACCACGTTTCCCCTCTTTCGATACGCCGACGGAGCGCCGCATGAAACCCGTCGTGAGACTTATCCGGCGAGGGATCATGAAGAATGCACAGAGAATGCTCACGGCCCCCCATCGCCGGCTCATCACATCGCCACCCATCCAATGGACTCCGATAGGAGCACTGAGGAACCTCCGTGCCTTTCGGCTGGGAGGTCGCCTCTCTCCGATCCCGTAATCTGGAGTCCCTGGGCACCACCATCGAATTACTTTCCTGATCCGTATCCTTTCAGAACATGGCCGAAAGGCAGAGATATTCCTTTTCCTTGTAATTCTAACCCAGGCAAGCCACGAATAAAACCCCGTCCACAAACAAGAAATTGTCCAAGGGTCTATTCCCTGTCCTCTCCTCCGCTCTCATAAAAGGCAGGAAATTGGGAAGAAAATGCCCCATAGAAGCCCAAAACGGGAAAGAAATGGCAAATAATTTGCACAGTTTTCCTCTTAATGTTACTCTGTTAAGCAAAGACTTGTCCATTTCGGATCCGCAAATCCGATTTGTTCCGGTGGGTGAGGCAGATACAGTCCGAAAGAAATCGGAGACCGCAAATCGCTGCTGTTCAGAAACAGGGAGAATGGTATACTCTCAGGGGCATCCTGTTGTCGGCGAATATCGGGTCGGACGGAAATCGAAATGAGGATCAAGCGCATCCATAACGGCAGAACCACGGCATTGGCGCTGGAAGGCGACCTGGATCGCCAGGGTGCGGTTCAGCTCAAACGGGCTTTTGATGCGCTCGGCAATCGAAACCGGCCTCTCATCCTGGACTTCCAGAATGTCGGCCTGGTCGGGATGATCGGCCTCGCCTGCCTGGAACAGGAGGCGAACCGAAGAACGGCGGTCGGCGGCAGGCTTCGCGTCATTCGAATCCCGCAACGTCTTCAGGATCTGTTCTCCGCCACCCAGCTGGACAAGCAAATCGAGGTCGATCCCTTTTGCGATGAAACCGCGTTCATTGAACGCAGCGATATTCCCTTGCAAGTCCGGAAACAATGGAAATCCGCTCACAAAGTCAAAGAAGAAAAATGTCCGAAATGCAAGGCCGTTCTGCGGCCGGGCGCACATGCCTGCATGGAATGCGGCGAGACGGTCAAGCTCAGGCGGGCAACACGACACTCGGTCCCTCTCCCGATGCTCTATCGGACCATCTCCTCGCATGAATTCGTTTCCGGTAAATGGTCTCCGGCAATTACCGATGACATCGACCTGGACCGTTTCTCCGGCGTCGGGTTTTTTACCACCGACCGCTTTGATCTCAACCAGGAACTGCATATCATATTCCCGACACTTCAGCCTCAACGGGACGATAACTCCTGCCATGTTCTGATTGTGTTTCGAGGTCGCGTTAAGAACCAAATCCGGATGGGCGAGTATTACCGTGCCGGTCTTGCGCTTTTCGACTACTATGAATACGAAGGGGCGTGGGAGATTGTCGATCAGAACTCCCAGCGTGCAATTTGATTCGCAAACCATGAGAAGACCTCACAGGAAAACCAGGATGCTGTTGCGCTGCCCTTTTCTCCGATACCCGTTGCTTCTGCTGACGGCAATGTTTGCCCTGACCGGCACATTCGTGCACGCCGCCGACCCGGCTATCGGGCCGGGGGACATCCTGAAAATCGAGGTCTATGAGGAACCGGAACTGTCTATGGAGGTCGTAGTCTCCGCATCCGGGGACTTCAGCTATCCCCTCCTGGAACGTGTGGAAGCCGCCGGGCATTCCACTCACAGCCTCGCCCGGATGATGGAACAGATGCTGCGAGACAAACGATTCCTGCGACTTCCCTCCGTAAATGTCACACTGGCCAAACAAAGAAACTCCGTCGTGGCCCTCTCCGGCTCCATTGGCAAACCCGGAATCTACCCGCTCATGCCCGGAACCCGGCTGCGCGAGTTCCTGGCGGATTACGGCGGAATTGCGGACGAAAACGCAGGCCCGGTTATTGTCATCCAGAAAACCGATGGAACCTCGGTGCGAATCCGCCACGGCGATCTCTATTCGGAGAATCCGGAAATCCGCGAGAAGAACAATCCCGTCCTGGAAGCCGGCGATGAGATCATCATTCCGAAAAGCGAGGTATTTTATGTGTCGGGCGCAGTGAGAAACCCGTCCAAGTTCAATATCGACCGGGAAATCACCGTGCGCGATGCCATTGCGACAGCCGGTGGCTGTGCCGTGGAATCCGGCAACGCTATTTTCTGGCAACGCACGAATGCCCAAGGCAAACGGGAAACTATTGTGTTCGATAAACGCCAGCTGACCGAACAGGACCCCCAATTGCTGCAACCTGTCGGGCCGGGAGATATGATCTATGTCGCCATGGCAGACACCTTCTTTGTGGGCGGATACGTGAAGGCGCCGGGCGAGTTTCATTACGAGAAAGATATGACGCTGAGCCGCGCAATCGCCCTGGCAGGCGACCGCCAGGAATTCAGCAGCGCCAAAATCACCATTGTCCGAGAGAATCCCAAGGGAGAGCGAACCATCGAGAAGTACGATCTCAAGACCATCCGAAGCGGTAAAGACAAAGACCCCCTGATCCAACCGGGTGATATCATCACCGTCGGCGGAGGATTCCTGGCCTTCTCGTCCAAGGTACGAAAATTGCTCCCTATCAGTATGCCCTGGACGTTCTTGAATGACTAATGCAGGACCCTCACCCCAGCCCTTTCCCGGCGGAGAGGAGGATGGGATACGGCTCCCGGAGGAAGAGGGGGATAGACTCTCGAAGGAAAAGTCATCAGGAAAAGAAAACAGGAATGTAGCGGGGTCTGAGAAACGCCCCTGCGGATTTGATCAACGGCTATGCTCGATAACGAACTTCAATCCTCTGCGCCACCACCGGCAACCATCCCGATTTCGCCTCCGCCGGAGATGGATGAGGAGGAGATCTTTTCCGTTCGATCTCTGCACGAAATGTTTGTGCGCCACATCTGGGGTTTCACCTCCGTGGCAACGGTTGTGTTTCTCCTCGGAGTCGCCTTCATCTACAAAGACCCCCCGGTTTACCAGGCAAATGCGCAAGTCAAAGTCGAGGAAAAGAAACAGGTCTTTACCATTCAGGAATTCATGGATTTCGAAAACGTTACCAGCGACTTCTACAAGACCCAGGTTGAGCTGCTCAAGAGTCGCGAACTCTGCCGAGCCGTGATCGAAATGCTGGAATTGGGGAATCTGGAAGAGTTTCTGGAACCGGACTCTCCACCGTTCGTTCACCTGTTTAGGAGACCTTCCTCCCAGGATGACAGCCGGCTCGCGAAGATTGTTCAATCTGCAACCGAGGTCATTCGACAAAAGCTGAATCTGCCCAACAAAGCATTATCCGGCATGGACATTTCCCCCCTGGTGACCGCCCTGGTGGATGTCTATCAGAAACGATTGACTGTCGAGTCCAATCGGAAAACCCCACAATTGATTGATGTCCATTTCCGATCCCATAGCCCGTTTGTCGCCGCAACTGTGGCCAATATCCACACGCAGGCTTATATCCTCCAGAGCAGCCGATCCAATTCGGCCTATACCGAGAATTATGTCCGCAGTATTCAGACCCAGATCGACGAAACCAACCGGCAGATTCAGGCCGAATCCGAACGCATTGTGCAGTACAAAAAGGATCACAACCTGTTTGAAATCGGAGACCCTTCGCAGGATCGGACCATCCAGGATATCGACGACCGCCTCACCCGTCTCCGAGAAAGCCTGGCCGCCACCTCAGACGAACGTCGGAAATCGCAGGCAGAATACGAGGCCATCTATGAAAAAGGACAGGTGGGCGACCCGGAGGCTCTCCTGGAGGACGCCCTGGATTCCCCCCTGCTCCAGACGCTGATCACCAGGCGGGCCGATGCGGAACAGAATTGGATCCTCATCCAGACGAAATACCTTGAGAATCATCCCAAGTACCGGGCGGCCCAGGATCAGCTGAATGCGCTGGATGCCCAGGTCGAAGCCGAACGGCGCGCCATTGTGGAAAGATTGGAAACCAAGTACAGGGAGACCTCGCAGCGGGAAGCCGAACTGACCACACAGGAACAGGAACTCATCCGCGAAAAATACGTGCGTGAAACGGAAATCGAAGACATCAACCAGATGGAGCGCAGTCGTCAAAGCCTGATCAGCAAGTATGAAAAACTCATGGAAGACCTGCAGAATGCGCAGGCCAGTATCGAGGCGCGAGAGGATGCCGGCGAGCGCACATTTGAGATCATCGACCAGGCGGAAATGCCCCTCAAACCGATCAATCGCAACCTCCTCGCTTCCATGCTGATGACGCTCGCCGCCGCCTTGGGCGCCGGTTTGTGCACCGTGCTGTTCCTGGAATACCAGGATGATACCATCCGTACACCCGCGGAGGTGGAACGCTACACCGGGATTCCCATGATCGGATGTATTCCCGATTATGACTACCCGCCGGAGATGGAATCCCTGCGTCCCCCGGAGGAGGGCAAACTGTCTTCCCCAACCCCGGAATCATTTGTGGCGCTGCGGACAGCGGTCCTCTTCTCCGCCATGCAGGTTCCCAGCCAAGTGATTCTGATCACCAGCAGTCTGCCGGATGAAGGAAAAACCACCGTCGCAGTGAATTTGGCGTTCGCACTGGCCCGTTCCGGAAAGAAAACCGCTGTGGTCGATTGTGATTTGCGAACTCCCCGTTTGCATACCCTGTTCGGAGAATTCCGCGAGCCGGGCTTTGTCGACATCCTCTTTCAGACCGCCGACGCCAAGGAGGTGCTGCGTGAAACCGAGGTCCCCAATGCCTTCCTGGTCAGCGCCGGGGCCAAGGTGGATCGACCTGCCGATCTCCTGGCTTCGGATATGACCGTGCGGGCACTGGAGGAACTGCGGGCCTGTTGCGATTTTGTTCTGCTTGATGGTTCGCCCATTCTGGTGGTTCCCGATGCCTCCATCCTCGCGGCCCATTGCGACCGGAACATCATCGTGGTCAATTGCGGAAGGGTCTCCCGCGATGCGGTAAACAGCGCGATCGACCATATTCGTGCTGCCGGGGGAGACGTGTCCGGTATTGTATTGAACCGCGTGCCCAAACGAGAGCGACGAGCTTATCGGCAATACGGTTACGGATACAATTACGGCGGTGCGGAGGCATACGGGGAGCCATCCGAGAGCACCGCGTAGTCGCCACGCCCGCAAGTCTTTGTAAGAGGTTTCCTCCGACCTGCTGTGTGGTGATACGGTTATAGGAGCCTTGGGGAACCGTCGGAGAGCCTGTATGGACAAGATCTTTCATCTGATCGTATCGGCCCTGATTGCTTTCGGGGTGGTGCTGTGGTTCTTTTCGCGCGCGTCGGATACGAAGGTGGAACGTTGGCAGATGAGTGCAGCGCAGACTGTCCGGCGCAGGCAACTCATTGCCGGAGCCGCTCTCGGAATTGTCGCTGTGGTCGTGCTGGGGATATGGAAGGAATGGGGTGACAGCCTGGGCTTGGGAACCCTGGAAGCGGCGGATGCTCTTGCAGACCTGGTCGGGATCGTGATCGGGTTCCTTATCGTGGCCGTATGGTCTCGAAAGGGATCGCCCCGGTCACAGTACGTTGTCCGTTTCCGGTCGCGAGACAGCCAATCCCCGCAGGATGCCCCGCGAGGTCGCTCCCCCGGTCCACAACTTCGATCAAAGGTCAGAACATCCGGTCGACTGCCCGGCGATGATTGATGTTCCCGCATTGAAGATGCAATAGGCCCAGCCGTGTACGAATTCTCGATTTTCTGGCCGTTCGGCTTGTCTGAATTGCGAAGGACATTAGATAATCCGGGTGAATCAGGCCGAATCCGGTAATCCAGGACGCCATCCTGGGCCGGGATGCGCCGGGAGTTAATGCTTGATGAAACTCGCGTGCCTGCTCTACTCCCTCATGCTGGTCGTGCAGATTCCGTCCGCGGCTTCGGATCGGACTTCGGATAATACCTCAGCGGATGACCTGTATCAGCAGGCCCGCGCTTTGTATGAAAAAGACGAAAAGCAGGAACATACAACAGAGGTCGTGGACCTCCTGAACCGTGCCCTGGTATCTTCTCCTGACCATCTTCCCTCCTACCTCCTGTTGGGATATGTACATCAGAACGCCGGGAGTCTCGTCGAGGCAATCGAATCCTATCGCACCGCTGCCCGAATCTGCCCTGACAGCGCGGAGGTCCGCACCTACCTTGCGCGCGCCTTCATGGATGCCAACCAGGATGATGAGGCTCTGCGGGAATTAGCGATTTCACTGGAACTCGACCCCCAGTCTTTCGATGTGCGCCTCAACCTGGGTGTTGTGCTGGAACGCAAGGGCTTGCACGAAGAAGCCATCGAACAGCTCCGGGAGGCCGTCGCCATTTTGCCCGACAACCCCCGGGGACATTTCAACCTGGCACTGTCTCTTCACGGGGCCGGACATTATGAGGAGGCGGAAAAAGAATATCGAAAGGTCCTGGATCTCGATCAGAACGACTTTGGAACCCATTACAATCTCGGCATCACCTATGAGGTTCAGGGTCGGTACGCCGAAGCGGTCTCAGAATACGAGGCCGCTCTCCAGCTGGAGCCTTCATTTGCCGATGCCTACAACAACCTGGGGAACTGCTACCGCCGGCTGGGACGACATGCCGAGGCCATCGTGGCCTTTCAGGCCGCTATTCAGTCCGCCCCGGGCCATTCCGATGCCCTGTACAATCTGGGTTGCTCTCTCGACAACGAGCAGGATCTGGATGCCGCCATTGCAACCTATCGGCAGCTCCTTGACCTGCGCCCGAATTTTCCGACGGGCCATGCCAACTTGGCAAGTCTCTATTTCGCCAAGAACCAGTATGAAGATGCCGTTCGCGAGTACCGGGAGGAGATCAAGATCAATCCGACTTACGCACCGGCGTTCAACGGCCTCGGCAGGGCTTTGGGGCAGCTGGGTCGCTATGAGGAAGCGGAGAAAGCGTTGCGAGAGGCGATTGCGCTCAAACCCCATCACGCGGTCGCGCATTACAACCTGGGGCTGATTCTCGACCGGCAGAGCCGATACTCGGAAGCAGTCGAGTCGTACCTGCGGGCCTTGGAAGCCGAACCGGATCGCAAGGACGCTCTGAAGAATTTGGGGGTGGCCTACGCCAATCTCGGGGAAATGGCTCTCGCCGAAAGCGCCTTCCACCGATTGCTGGAAATCGACCCGCAGAATGCCTCGGCGCATTTCAATCTCGGCCTGCTCCGCCAAAAACAGGGGCAACTGGAGGAGGCCGCCACATCCTACCGCCGGGCCATCGAATGCGACCCCAAACACCGCCAGGCCCGCAACAACCTCGCCAATACCCTCAAAGCGCTCGGCGCCTTGGACGAAGCCGAAACCACCTACCAGCAGGCCATCCAACTTGCGCCCGATGATACCCTCATCCGTTTCAACTACGCTCAACTTCTATACGAACGCGGAGAATATCAAAAAGCCGCCGCGCAAATCGAACCGATTTTGGAGCAGAACCCGAAAGAGTCGCGAGTGTTTTATCTTCTCGCGATGATCTATGAGAAACTCGATCCCCCGAAGGCCATCGCAGCCTGGGATCATTATATTCAATCTGCCACGGATGAACCGCAGCAGGCGGCATACCTCTCCGAGGCACAGAAGAGACTCGATAAATTGAAAAAAAATGCAACCCCATCCGGTCCGGCAACACGATAGGGAGCAGGACACCTTGGAGTGCGGCAACACAGATACCGCCTTTTCTGGATTCTGGATTCCGGCTTCCGCCGGAATGACGACTCGGCTTCTCCCTCTCCCGCCGGGAGAGGGCTGGGGTGAGGGAAATCCATATTCAACCACACGGACGATCTCTTATGACACACCATGATCCGCAAAAACGAATCCAGGAACTGCGGGAACTCATCCGCCATCATGAGTACCTCTACTATGTCGAGGCCGCGCCGGAGATCAGCGACCGGGAGTTTGATGCTCTAATGAAGGAACTCGAGGAGCTGGAGGCGGCTCATCCGGACTTGATTACACCCGATTCCCCCACTCAACGCATCGGCGGACAGCCGCTGGAGGGATTTGAGACGGTGGAACACACCGTACCGATGATGTCGATCTCTAATACGTACTCGGAGGATGAACTGCGCGAGTTTCATGAGCGCACAGTGCGCGCTCTTGACGGGGTCCAACCTGCGTACGTCGTGGAACCGAAGGTGGACGGTGTAGCCATTGCCCTCCATTACACTGGAGGCCGTTACACACGCGCCGTAACACGCGGCGATGGGCGGTTTGGGGATGATGTCACCCAAAACGTGAAAACTATCCGTTCCGTGCCTCTGGTCCTGCGCGGCAAAGGGTTTCCGGATCGGCTGGAGGTACGCGGGGAAATCTACATGCCGCGCAAGGCATTCGCTGCGATCAACGCCGAACGCGAAGAGCAGGGCCTTCCGGTTTTCGCCAATCCCCGCAACGCCACCGCCGGGACTCTGAAACTGCTGGATTGCAAATTGGTCGCGCAACGTCCCCTGGATATTTTCATTCATACTCCCGTGCGGATCGATGACCGTGTGGGCGGACTGCACAGCAAAGCGTTACAACGCTTGGAACAATGGGGATTCAAGGTCGTCGAGGGGTGGTCCGTCTGCCGGTCCCTGGAGGAGATTCTGGAAAAGGCAAAAGAATGGGATGAGAAGAGACATCACCTGGAATACGAAACCGATGGTCTGGTCATCAAAGTAGACGATCCGCGTCAGCGCGACATTCTGGGCGCTACATCCAAGTCGCCGCGTTGGGTAATCGCTTACAAGTTCAAGGCGGAAGAGGCAGCAACGAAGCTCCTCAACATCGAACTCGGTGTCGGTCGAACCGGCGTGATTACACCGCGCGCTATCCTGGAGCCGGTGTTTCTCGCCGGAACCACCGTCCGCCATGCCTCGCTTCATAATTTCGATGAAATCGCGCGGAAAGACATCCGCATCGGCGATACGGTGATTGTAGAGAAAGCAGGAGAAATCATTCCGCAGGTTGTTCGGGTAGTCACAGAGAAACGGACAGGCAAAGAGAAGGTTTTCGCGCCCGAATTGAAATGCCCCTCGTGCGGATCGGAGATCGTGCGTCAAAAGGGCGAGGTAGCGTATCGGTGTTTGAATCTCAATTGCCCGGAGCAGTTGCGCAAACGGTTGGAACATTTTGCGCAGCGTAGCGCAATGGACATCGAAGGTCTGGGAGAAGCGCTGATTGAAACGCTGGTGGATCGGCAGCTGGTCCGCAGCCTGTCGGATCTGTATCGGCTGCAGTATTCCGATCTGGTCCAGCTGGAACGGATGGGAGACAAATCATCCCGAAAGCTCCTGGAGGCGCTGGAACGAAGCAAAAGCCGGCCCCCGCAACGATTGCTGTTCGCGTTGGGAATCCGTCATGTCGGCTCGCATGTCGCGGCTGTCCTCATGCGTGGGCGGAAAAGTATCTGGGACCTGAAGGACCTGGATGTGGAAACGCTTTCCTCCATTCCCGAAATCGGCCCGGTGGTGGCGGAAAGCGTAGTCAATTTCTTTTCACAGCAACGGAACCTGGAGGAATTGAGGCAGCTTGAAGAATTGGGGTTGACATTTGAGCAGACAGTGGATGAGCACGCATCCTCCGAGACACCATTCACCGGCAAGACCGTTGTTCTGACCGGAACTCTGGAGCATTTCACCCGCACAGAGGCCAAGGAACTGATCGAAAAAATGGGGGGGCATGTAGCCGGTTCAGTGAGCAAGAAAACCGATTTTGTTGTGGCGGGAACCGATCCCGGCTCGAAACTCAGCAAGGCGAAGGAACTGGGAGTGACGGTACTGGATGAAGCGGAATTTCGCGCATTGATTGGGATGAATTCAACCATCGCGTCATTCCGGACTTGATCCGGAATCCAGGTGGCCGTGGCCCAGGCCACAGCACGGGCGTCTCGCCCGTGCCGCACCGGACTCCGTCTTCCGCCGGAATGAAACCAGAGAGCGGGGTGAGGGAATCCAAATCCGTGGATTGTGATGTCATAAACCCTGAAGGGGACTTCGTTGTAAGGAATTTTGAATCTTCCCGAACCCAGGAAATACCATGAATGAGACCATCGACTATGTTCTCGCTACCTCTTTCACAAGCCCCTTTCTTTCATTCATTTTGCGAAAGAACCTGATCTTCACTTATCATGTTCCACTCCCACTTTTCGTTCCGCCGATTCCATTCGGGATCACCCTCCGGGTTATGGACCGGCGTTCTCCACTCCCCGTTTCCCAATCGCCTCTGCGATATCCCGAAGGTGGTGCCGCATGGCTTCCGGATCGTCCAGGTCTTTCGATTGGACGATGATCACCTTGTACCCATCCAGTTCAAGCGCTTGCCGAAGAAGTTCATCCTTTTGCGCCTGTTTCGGATCGCCGTGCAAATGGCGGCTCATGCCATCCAGAAACACCGCAACTTTGATTGTGGGATTCGTCAAATCCACATAGGTCCAATCCGGTGTCGTACTCAATCCGATAGAGGAACGAATCGGTTGCCGACAACTCCCACCAGGGAAATGGTGTTCAGCAAGTATCTTTACAAGTCGTGCTTCAGGTTCGTTGGAGGAACTGCCCGTCGTCCCGCTGCTTTCCTCAAAAAGTCGGTCAATCTCTCGGTAACGATCAGGTTCTTGATTGAGATCGCCCAGAAGTTCAATGGCCCGTCGGCGATCCAGGCTGTCGTGGTAGAACTGATTCCGGAAT
>JAKPRU010000836.1 GCA_029557025.1 Candidatus Omnitrophota bacterium
TTTCCCGGAGTCGGCGCCGCGGGGGCGGCAATGGAAAGCCTGCGGGACTTGAAACTGGTGGAGGTCCTGCGGCAGGATGTTTTCGAGGCCGGGAAACATCTCCTCGCAATCTGTATCGGCATTCAGATCATTTTTGAATACAGCGAGGAGGACAACACCGACTGCCTGGGGCTGTTGCCGGGAAAAGTGCGCAAATTCAGGGGGCCGGAGATCGACGGGAAACTGAAAGTGCCGCAGATCGGATGGAACCAGGTATTCCAGAAACAGGCCCACCCCATTTTCCAGGGAATCCCGGACGGTTCCGAGTTTTACTTTGTTAATTCATTCCACCCTGTACCCGATAATTCGGATATCGTTATTGGTGAGACAGAATACGGCTACCGCTTTGCCTCAGCAGTCGCGCAGGATAACCTGGTCGCGACACAGTTCCACTTGGAGAAAAGCGGCCCGGTGGGACTGAAAATGCTCTCCAATTTCCTGGCCTGCGGGCGAGCATAGGGAGAAAACCTTTTCCTCACCCTCCTCTCCCTTCGCTCATCCCGGAGGCCATGTCATCGCGCGTCCACCCAGGAGATGCACATGAAGATGATACACACTCTGGCCGCCCGCCGGTCCCATGTTCACCACCAGGCGATATCCTTCCTCGGCCAAGCCCTCCTGCTCGGCAATTTTGTTCGCAACGGCAAACAGGTGGTCCATAATCCCCGGCTCCCGGTCGATCTGACGAACCGTCTCAATCGAGGCTTTCGGAACAATCAGGACATGAACCGGCGCTTGCGGGTTGATGTCCCGAAACGCCACCGAACGGTCATCCTCGTAGACCTTGGGGCACTCAATCTCCCCCCGGGCGATCTTTCCAAAAATCGTATCGGTCATTGTTATCCCTCCGATCGTTTTAGGGATGAGCGTATCTCTTTGGAACACGCAAAGTGCAGGGGCGGTCACCGGCAGGGGTCGGGGAACAAAAAACAACGATAGGGAATATCAGAACGAGGACTGTCCGGCGTAATACTCTGCCACATAGTTCGGAATCCATTGACCGCCCGGCCGGAAGATATCCCCT
>JAKPRU010000842.1 GCA_029557025.1 Candidatus Omnitrophota bacterium
ATGACCGTCATCATGAAAAGCAATCCCCCGATCCACCAGCGCAGATAGGGAATTGTAAACCGCTTCGGACAACGGTTTTCGCCAGGAACTGCATCGTGTGCCATCATCCGGTTCCTTCTCACATGCTCTGCAACAGGCTCCACATTGACAGCCTTGAGAATCGACCGGAATCCTCCCCGTCGATCCGTCGCGGGATAAGACACTACCACACCCTCTCCTCTCTTTCAATTCAACAGACCCGCCGCGCTCCGCTTCTCCTCTCTTCTCCTTCTCTCCATACCTGGAGTGGCACACGGGGATGAGGAATGTCCGTGGGACACCCGCGTGGCCGTCTTTCCCCCTCATGCCAACCTGTTCCATAAAACGACAGTTTATAGTTTTTGGCTTTAATTACTAATTTGTAATTCTCTTCCCCCATCACTCTTTAATCTGCATAAAGATCTCTTCAAGACCGAATTCCTTCAGCGCGGGATCTCCCCGCAGACGGTTAATGAGCAGCCGGTCCTCTACCAGTTGCGCGCGAGTCGCTTCCGGGTCCCTCTCGAAGGCCATTTTCAGGTCCGAAAGAATGGCGGAATTGTCGTATTTCCCGATATACAATTTGAGTGTTGCGCAGTTATACCAGGCCAGCCAGTCACCCGGTTCATCCTGCGTGACTCGCTGCATCGCGGCCAATGCCTCTTCATACTTACCCTGTATACTCAGGATCTGAGAGATATAACGGCGAGCGGTGTTGTCCTTCTCGTGACGGGCCACGATCCTCTCAAATACCTTTAACGCCTCATCATATTTCCGCAATTGAAAATAGTTTAACGCCAGCTGCTCCTGGATGTCACGCCATTGATCGAACGGCAAGTCCTCGATTCCCAAACTGATTGCCCGTACGAAAGCGTCGGCCGCTTTCTCAAATTTGTTCGCGCTCCCCAACTGCAATCCGATATTCGTGTACCACGCTACCAGGGAAGGCTTTAGAGCCGGATCCGGCGTCCAGGCCAGCCCTTTCTCTTCCCATTTCTTATAGATGTAATGATCCAGCGCATCCTTGGCGCTCTCGTAATTCCCCAACCGGAAATATGAATAACCCAGATATTGAAGCACCTCCGTATTCTCCGGATCCGAAACATAAGCCGCCTCAAAGGATTTTCGCGCCCGATCGTATTGCTCCTCTCGCACTTGAGACAATCCGCGATTGTAATGCGCATAAACCTGCTCGTAATCGATCTCCAGAACACGGTTGTAAGCACGTCTGGAGAACTCAAAGGCTCCCTTCTTGTCGTACAGAACTCCCAGATTGTTATGTGCCCACTTGTAAAACGGATTCAGAAATACATCAATCTGAAGACACTTGATTCCTTTATTCACAATCGCGTCCTTGTCGTTCTCGTTTAAACCGTACCGGGACAGAGTTTCCTGGGTCAACCGGTCAACATTGGCATTCAAGGCCGCCTTCTGTTCCGCCGTCAACTCGTTCCGGGCCATGTACTCTTTCGCCTGGTCTTCGTACGCCCTGCGGGTCATTTCGATCTCTTGAAAGGCATCAATACAAAACCGGCCCAAAATGTAGAAGGTTTCCATCTCGTACGGCCACACTTGCATAGTCTTGTCGAAATGGTCGAATGTCTCCTTGTAGCGATTCAGTTTTTGGTAACTCATCCCAAGACGAAGATGACATTCTCCGGAAATCTGCCGCACAAGGATCGGCATGAACAACAGAACACCGACGAGAAGAATCGGCCACCGGACCGAGGTCGGAATGGCGGAATAATGGAAGCCGGAAACCTTGACCTCCCTTTGCCGTGTCAGTTTTTCTCCTTGAATCCAGGAGTACACCATTCCGGCAGCTCCCGCGAGGAAATAGAACAGGGTCACACTCGCGGGCCACACGAAAGTGTGACCAAAATTGCAGCTGCCCAGCGCAATGATCATTGCCGTAATCGCGCCAACCTGGAAATAAAACAGAAACCGTCGGTCATCGAATGAGAACGGCCGATCCTTAGGACCGACCGGCATCACCTCTGTCCGGCCCCAATCCAGAACCCGCAACGACCGGAATCCGCACCACAGCGCTGTCACCCACAGCCAGAAATACGCAAAAAGCCCGAAAATGCCGAATTCAGCCGAATGCTGCAAAAAATCACTGTGTGCTTCCCGTGCCAGGGTTTCCTTGCCCAGGATTTTGCGCTCCAGCTGACTCTCGTAGGCCGGATGAATGACCTTGAAATTCGCCGGACCGATGCCGATCAGGACATTGTCGTAGGTCTTCACAATGGTGCTGCGCATACATTCCAGACGAAAAATCATCGGGGGCACGCCGTCCGGCTTATAGTCGCCGTCCACATCGGCCCACGTGATCAGATTCGCCACACGGGTGCGAAGCGGATTCTCCACGGAGGCCAGCACCGCCGCCAGGATGGATAACGCCAGAATCAGCCCGAATGTTCCTCGACGAAACCAGAGACGCAACTCCGGAAGAGTGAACGGCTCCTTCGTTTTCGGGTTGGTGAGATGGAGTCGATGAAGAATCGGCAGGCCGCGATAGGAGATCAGGATCAGCACCATCACTGGAAATCCGATTGCAAATCCCATGTAAGTTGCATTGCAGTCGATATACAAAAACGCGATTAACGTCAAGCAGACAATCGTAGAATACATTGCCATCCAGAACGGATTCCCCCAGGAATAAATCAGAAGCGAAATGGCCACAGGAAATGTCATGTTGAGAAACTCCGCCGCGTAATTCTCATTTCCCAGAAACGAAACCGGCTTCTCAGTGAACCGCTGTGCGTTCGGCCCTTCCACCGCGCTCCAGATCGGCTGCCAATCGAACCATTGTCCGAGGGCGTACAACACCACCAGGAACGTGGTGAGATTCAAAACAATGCAAAAGATCTTCAGGTCGGCAACCCGTGGCAAAAAAACCGTTATCAGAACCACTTGCATCAGCGCGGCCCCATAGAGCATCAACGCCGTCCACCCCTCCCCCATGTTCACCGAAAAGAAGGCCATCACCAACATAATCAGAAACAGAAACGCCGCCGGAACCTGCAGCGGTGTCCGGGGACGAACCCAGCGTCCCTTCAACGCCCACCAGGAAGCAAGCATCAGCAGAACCACAAACTCAAAACAAATCGCCTTGACAACATGATAATGTTGCCGCGCACTCGTATAGAATATCAGTGTTCCGCAGAAACTACCGAAATAAAGCGTCAGACGCCCGAACAGCAACACCAAACGCTCAAAAAGTGCTTCACGGGATCGGGTGGTCAAGGCTAGGTAAACCCCCAGCCCGATCAGGGGAAAAAGCAATATCCAGAATTTGAAGTCGTAGAAGGGAGCTAAAGTGCTGTACACGGGCGCTTTTCCAACATAATGATGAGCA
>JAKPRU010000855.1 GCA_029557025.1 Candidatus Omnitrophota bacterium
CAAACCGCCCTGCAAATCGTGAAGGATCTTCCCACTCGATATTCCATCCGCCTGGCTCTGGCTCAAGTCCACCGATCTCAGGGGGATATCCAGACAGCGATAACGGAACTTGAATCGCTGCGCTCCGAGGTGGACACCCCCGAAATGCGCGATCAGGTCACATTTCTCCTGGCCCAGTGCAAGGAAGACTTGAATCAGCCCGAGGAGGCGCTTGCCCTGTATGAGGAGATCCCGAAGGACTCCAATTACCGCAGTCAGGCGCTCAACCGAATCACTTGGCTGAAAACGCAACCGGCCCCACCCATCAATCCGGTTGGGTGAAATCGGTCAAATCTGCCTCCAATTTCTCCAACGGTGGGAGAATATCTCGGATATTCTCACACAAGAGTGGAATCTCCATTTGCCGTCAATGGTGTAATTCAGGATCATTTGTGCAGATTCAAGAATCTGCACAACGTAAACACGTGGGTCCTTCTTCACAGCGGAACAGCCTCCTGCACAATTCTCCGACGCAGGAGCCAGTATACGCTGTCCTCCGTGACAACATCCACCTTCTTTGCCCAAAAGCTGCTCCAAATCGAGAATCAGTCCGGCAGGAAACCAAGGTGAAGTTTTCGAGCCGACTTGAATCAAAAAGTCAATGTCGCTTTGATCATCCGCTTCATCCTGTGCCATGGAACCGAATACACGCACGTTGCAGGCCCCATGTTCGGACGCGATCCGTAGAATCTCTTCCCGGTGGGTTCTCAACAGATTATGCATGAGACTCCTCCGATTCTTGTAACCTCTCATCCGCCGTATTATACGTTATACCATGGAACAACTATTCATTGTGTGCGAATGGTTACTTCATCCACAACTTCCGGTCCAGCGTACGATATTGGAGCGCTTCCGCAATATCGGTAGGGCGCAGAGTCTCGGACCCGTCCAGGTCGGCGATGGTCCTTGCGACCTTGATAATCCGGTCGTAGGCACGGGCAGAGAGTCCCAATCGTTCGATTCCATCCCGGAGAACATCCCGAGATTCCGAGGTCATGGGGCAATGCTCCCTCATCGATCGTGAGGTCATATCGGCATTTGAGTGCAGCCCGGTTCCGGCGAAACGCGCCTGCTGAATCTCGCGCGCTCTCTGTACCCGCTCCCGGATGGTCTTGGACGATTCCCCGGCCGGTGGAAGGTGCAGATCGTCGAGCCTCACACTCGGAACCTCAATGTGAATGTCGATTCGATCCATCAGCGGCCCGGAGAGTTTGGACATATAGTTCTGAACTTGAATCGGTGTGCATCGACAAGCCTTATTCCGGTCGCCGAAATACCCGCACGGGCAGGGATTCGATGCGGCAATCAGCATGAAATTCGCGGGGAAAGTCAACGTGGCCGCGGCGCGGCTGATCGTGACCACTCCATCCTCCAGGGGTTGCCGCAGATTCTCCAGCACGGCGCGCGAAAACTCCGGCAACTCATCGAGAAACAGAACACCATTATGCGCCAGGCTTACCTCGCCCGGCCTGGGATGACGGCCCCCACCAATCAAGCCCGCATCCGAAACCGAATGATGCGGCGAACGCACCGGGCGCGTTCCGATCAACGGCTGATTCCCCAACTGCCCCGCAATGCTGTGGATTTTCGTGGTCTCCAGCGCCTCTTCCAGCGAAAGAGCAGGCAGGATGGTCGGCAGACGTTTGGCGAGCATGGTCTTGCCGGAACCGGGCGGGCCAATCATCACCACGTTATGCCCCCCCGCTGCCGCAATCTCCATCGCCCGCTTCGCGTGCTCCTGCCCCTTCACTTCACTGAAATCGACATCGTATTCCGACTGCCGGTTAAACAAAGACTTCACATCAACCTTCTCCGGTTCAATCGCCCCGTCGTCGTTCAAATGCCGAACGAGCTCAAGAAGCGTTCCCACGGGATATACAGTCGGACCGTTTTCGACAACCGCTGCCTCTTTCGCCACCTCTTTCGGCACATAAAGCGCCGAAATCTTCTTCTCCTTGGCTTTCAGGGCTATCGGAAGGACACCCGAAACGGAACGAACAGCGCCATCCAGCGCCAATTCGCCAAGGAAAACAGCATTCTTGACACGGTCCACGGAAATCGCGCCGGAACCGCACAGCAATCCCACCGCGATAGGAAGGTCCAGCGCAGAACCCTCCTTCTGAATGTCGGCCGGCGCGAGGTTGATCGTGATACGCCTCATGGGAAACGCCATTCCCGTCTTTTCAATCGCGGAATGAACCCGGTCGCGGCTTTCCCGTATACTGGCATCCGGCAATCCCACGATGACAAAGGATGGCAATCCGCCGGCAATATCGAACTCCACTTCCATGATATACGCATCAATCCCCAAGGTGGCACTCGAAAAAATCTTCACATACATAAGCGGTCGCAGACCTCCCCGATCCGGTTAGGGTACATTTGTGCAGCGGAATCCTAACACAAAAGTCCGGGGATTGAACAGATGACCGGACGGTTTTTCTGGAAAGCGACACAGATCACCCCCATAATCCCCTGAAAAAAAGGCCGGCACAGGCTTCCAGACTGTGGCCCAAGCGGATTCCTCCCTTGCCTGATACAATTATCCGCTTAATGATGATCCACTATGTCCAGCGTTCAGATTCGCCCGGCACAGCTTGAGGATCTCGACCGGATCATGGAGATCGAGACCTTCTCTTTTTCATGCCCCTGGTCGAGAAAAACCATTGAGGAGGCCATTCTCTGCGGCCCGATTCGATTCCTTGTGGCGACCTCCTTGCCGGACAACCAGGTTGTCGGATATATCAGTTTTCATATCGCCGCCGATGAGGTCCATATTATGACCCTGGCGACTCATTCCGCCTTTCGCCGTCAGGGGATTGCACGGGCGTTGCTCGAGGCCTGTATACAGGAAGGAAAACAGGCCGCGGCAGCGGTGTTTCACCTGGAGGTGCGTGAGTCGAACACGGCGGCTCTGGCGCTCTATCGAAAATTGCATTTCAAGATTGTCGGGCGCCGCCCCAAGTACTATTTCAGACCGGTCGAGGATGCCCTTCTACTCTCCCGCCGGTTCGATAAAGAAAACGTGGATTCGAGATAATGAACGCGGCGGCATGGTACAAAAAGACTCTTACGGATGGGGCGCTGGTTCTGCTCATTGCCACGGTATTTGCCTACTGGGGAGCGAGCGCCTCGATCCGTCATTCGTTGAAAGAGATCGGCTGTCCGCGTCTCTCTCCCTTTTTGGGGC
>JAKPRU010000886.1 GCA_029557025.1 Candidatus Omnitrophota bacterium
ATCAGGCAACCGGCTCTATGATATTGTTGCTTGGCAGAACGGGCACATTCTTTTAATCAGCGTTCAAGCTTCGCGGCAACTGGACCGCTCTAACTATCGGGATCATATAGTGGCGCTATCTTGCATGCTTCGAGACCACCCGGATCCATACCGAACGGCGGAAATGTGGATCTATAGCAGGTCACAGTGGTTTCAGTGGGAGATCACACCTGGCGGAGCAATCCAAAAGCGGGAGGTAGCTGCATGATGCCACCATCACCCGAAGTACAGCAGGAGATCCGTGAAATTGTAGCTTGGCTCATCGCTGATGGTACTACCATAGTATCTCGTCAATGGATCGATGCACTTGTTCTTGAGTTCCCGTTCTGGTGCCCGAACACGGTGACAATGGGAGATGTGATCCGACAAAAGACGATCACCTATTGTCTGAACAAATGGTTCCCACTCCTTAACCAGACCGGGAAGAAACCTCGTGCTCATAACTGGGTCCTATCATCAACCGGAGGGATCGAATGTCCCGCCTGACCGATGCCAGTTTGAAGCGGCGTATATGCCCGATCATCTCATCCGGTCAATACCTGCAGTACTGCAAAGGGATGGGGTGCAATGCCGCAAAGCCCGACCGCGTTGACGGAGAGACTTTCTGGTATTGTTCCCTGATCGAACCGGAACGGGAGGAAGGCGATGACTGAAACGTTCCCGCAATATCGGGAATCTCCCTGCAGGCTACCTGAGTACTTTTTCCTCAATGTGTTGGGGAAATGCTACCGAATCCGGGTTCCGTGGATTGCGATACAGGCAGTAGTTGAGATCATCGAATCCCCCCAGGGGTACCGTGAGCACTCGATCAGTTGGAATTACATACCGGGACCGACGATCACCCGGCAGGTATCCACCGGAGGAGCGGAGCATATCTTATCTCTGGCTCGTGAGGAAGGGTGGATCGAATGACGGGGATTTCTATGGAACGGGAGATCGCCGTTCTTGATGCGGTTCGTGCGATTCATAAACGCAACCACACGCACGAAGCGGTCATTAGTCGGGCTGCTATCATGAGCGAGATTCTGGATAAACCCAGAGAATACGGGATCCGGGTTGACAACATAAACGAACTCCGGAAGATAGTGACAACGGTTTGCAATAACATTTTGAAGAAATTTCGAATAATTGGCGGAATGGTGCATGGGTTGTTAGGGGTGTGGAATGATTACGGAAGAGGAGGTACTGAAAGCGATAAGAGCATGGTTTGAAGTTAAGCCCCATGACGGGCGGATTATTTCTCGTGGGATTATCGAGGGACTTTTAAAACTGGATTATAGACTCGAACCGGAGGAGATTCCTCGG
>JAKPRU010000901.1 GCA_029557025.1 Candidatus Omnitrophota bacterium
ATGAGTCTTCTTCCCTCCGGGGATGTTCTGGTTGCCGATGCCGATCACCGGCGGCTAATGAAACGCAAACCCAACGGCACGCTGGATGTGGTGCGAGAAAATCTGAATTGCATACAGGCCGCCATATTTTTGCCGGATCAGAATCTGTACCTTTGTGCGACAATCGGTCGATTTCCGCAACAAAGAATCCCACCGCAGATTCCGCCACAAATCAAACAAGGCGCAATCCCTGCTTCCGGCGCACAGAGGCCGTTTCGCACACTGTTACACGATTACGCCTTCAATAGTTACTCACTGCTGGCGTTGGCCTTCGTGTTATTTGTCCTGGCGGGACGCGGGATCGGACCCCGGATTCTGACACCGCTGGCGTATGCTCTGGTTCTTTCCGTTTCGTACCGAAGTCTGACGGCAGCCGTTTCGGTTCCACCGTATCACCCCGATTATCCGTTCTGGATTGGAGCCTTGTTCCTGGCACTATTCTGTTACAGAGACGTCTGCCACATCTATCTGCCCGGGGAATTATGGTTTCACGACGGGAACAGCCCATGCTTTCCGTTCTCCATTCAACGATCTTTGATTCTGGTTGTTCTTTCCATCGCCGGTCTTTTTTGTCAATATCTTTACCTGAACGGCCGCGGACTTCCCTGGTATCTTGCGGTAATACTTTGGCTGGTCGGACTTTGGGTATTACTTGCCCCCTGTTTCCCCGTTCGGAACAACGGCGATTCTTCCAAGACTGTTGTGCGAATCGGAAGCGTGTCGTTTGCCCTTCCTTTCTCTGTTCGGGAAAATACAGATTCCGACTTTTCCCGAGCCAATACTTTTGTGTTACTGATTATTCTACTGGCGGCGTGCCTGTATATGATCCGCCTGACCGATTTCCCCACGGACGTGCATGGGGATTCCGCGGAAGTTGCGCTACACGGTATTGAAGTCCGGGACTCAGGGCAATGGACAATATTCGATCCCGGTTGGTACCAGATCCCGAACTTGTTCTTCCTGATTCCAGCCTGCGTGATGTGGCTGTTCGGAGACAACCTGTTCGGAATGCGGATGGCGGATGCGTTGATTGCCTTGGCGACAATCCCGCTTTTTTACTTGACGGCTCGGCGCCTCTTCTCGAAGTCGGCTTCCGTACTCGCAACGTTTTTATTCGCCACCTCGACGTATGTTATTCATTACGCTCGATTGGGCATCGGTTACAATCAAACCGCGTGTTTGACTATCGCTGTGCTGTATTGCCTCCTTTGTGGCTTGCAGAACAATGAGGCTAAAGCGTTTTCCTGGGCGGGGTGGATTGCGGGTCTTGGCTTGCTCTCTTACCAGGCATCCCACCTGTTACTACCCTTGATGTTGGCTACGTTGGGACTCTTCTTCTTGACACGGCGAATCCCGCTGAAAACCACATGGATTTACACCGTTACGTTCCTGTTGGCGTTCTGGGTTACCGTCGCTCCCCTGGTCGGAAGTTTCCTGGTGAGTCCCAATGCACTGTTCTCGCGGGCTAACGGGGTTTCCATCTTCTCACAGGAAGGCCGACGAATGATCAGGCAGAGCTACCCGCCGGATATTTCAAACATCGACATGATTCGCGGGCAGTTGGAGCGTAGCCTGCTCAGCCCGATTTCCTACCCGGACGGCAGCCCGTATTTAATTAATCGCGTATCCGGAGGTATCCTGGATCCACTTCCGGCTATGTTTCTGATTTCAGGAACGTTAATACTATTCCTAACATTGACGTATCCGGCCACGTTGATTTTCCTGTTTTGGATCCCTGTAACGCTAATTACCGGAAGTGTGCTGACTAATAATGCACCCTCGTACCAGCGACTGGTTGGATTGGTCCCGCTTCTGATTCTGGTTGCCGCGCCGATTCCGTGTGCGATTGGGAATCATTTGAAACGATGCTGTACCTGGAGTCCGAGAGTCCATTCCGCGTTGCTCTGTGCTTTCCTGGCTTTTTTATTGATTACAGGAATCGGACGATATTTCCACAAGATCATGGCGCAACCGCAGATGGTGGATCAATGGACCCGTATCGCGCATTACCTGAAAGATGCCGGACCGACTTCATACACGTATTTCTTCGGTCCGCCGTATGTATATTTTAAATATGGAACGATTCGATTCCTGGCTCCGGTCGCCAAAGGGGAAGACGTTCTCAAACCGGAGGAATTCCTGCGTCAAAAGATCTCCCGACGTGGGCCGGTATCGTTTTTACTCGTTCATAGCCATCGTCGATATATCGAGGATCTCCGTCGCCTGTATCCGGGGGGGAAAGAGGAGATTCACACGAACTGTCTGGGACAAGAGCCGTTTATTACTTATGAAGTCAATTTGTAGCAGGTGCAGACTTTTTTTCCTCACCCCAGCCCTCTCCCGGCGAAAGAGCGAGAAGAGAGTGGCACAAGCTCGCAACCTGTGGCGCAGCCGGACAGATTATTCGCCGTTCTGTGCGCGTTGCACGTGGTAGCTTTTAAATAGGGCGAGAAACTCGGTGAAATTCCGAACAGTAACGCAATGTCGGATGAGAGCCGGGTCCTGAAACGCCTGTCCGATATCCGCAAGCAACTCCAATTGTACACGATGATCGTCACGCGGAGTTAGAAGCAGGAAGATCAGATGAGTCGGCTGTCCATCCGTGGAGTCGAAATCTACGCCTTTCCCGGAGATCCCCAAAGCCACAATCGGGGTTTTCAGGGTGTCCATTCGAGCATGGGGGACAGCGACACCGTGATCGAGACTTGTCGACATGATCTGCTCACGTTGCCATACCGCCTCGAATGCGGCTTCCGGGGGGATGTCGGTACCTGCACATGCCAGTTGTGTCAATTCCCGGATGGCTTGTTGGCGATCCAGGGCGTTCAGGACAGGCGTAAACCGCCTTCCAGTCAGGAAATCCATGAATCGAATCGGACGCCGACGTTTCAGAATGGCGTGCATTATGCTGCCTGATGTCATGGATGTAAAAAGCGCCATCACAACGAGGGCCACGAACAGCTGCTGGTTGATTAATCCGGCTTTCATCGCCAGCAATCCCAGGATGATCTCCATGGCCCCGCGCGCGTTCATCGCAACTCCGATGGCTAATGATTCACGCGGCTCAATTCCGGAAAGCCTTGCTCCGAGGGCGCACCCGCCGACCTTTGCCGCCGTGCCCACCGTCAATATAACCAGAGCCAGGACCAGATCGAAATTCGCGGCGAAATCGACCTGTAAACCGATACTCGCAAAAAAAATCGGGGCAAAAATAAAGGAAATGAATTGATCCATGATTGAGCGCACGTGCGCCCGCAAATGACTGGAGTCGCCCAGGGCCACCCCGAAAATAAACGCCCCGAAAATCGCGTGCGTCCCGATCATCTCGGTGAAAGCCGCGCAAAGAAATCCCCCCGTGAGCGTGAATCCAAGCACCCCACCGGGCCAGCTGGCATGAGCCTGGATCCATGGCAGGAACCAATCGAGCAGCCGGCGCCCGACCGTCAGCATAACCACAACAAACAGCAACGTCAGGCCGATGGACATTCCCACTCGAGAAACGCTTCCGGCCCCCCTCATCATGCCGAGAATCAGCGCAAAGATATTCCACCCGATTAAGTCATGCAAAATGGCCGAGGCCACAATGATCATCCCCAAGTCGGAACGAAAAAGGTTGAGATCGATCAGGATTTTCGCAATCACCGGCAGGGCCGTGATCGACATCGCCGTAGCCAGAAACAGGGCGAATATGAGCCGATCGGAGCCTTCTTCCGCCCCGGACATCCCGGGGAAAAACCAACCGACCGCAAATCCCACCGTGAACGGAATTGTCAAACCAGTGATCCCGATATGAAAAGCGGCCTTTCCCTGCCGAAAAACTGTGGATAAATCCACTTCCATTCCGGCCACGAGCAGGAACAGCGTAATGGAAAGTGTCGTCAGTCCTTCCAGAGCCGTGGGAAAATTACCATCTGTGGGGAAAAAATACCGGCTCCACTCCGGCGCAACAACTCCCAGAACTGTCGGACCCAGCAGGATCCCCGCCAGGATTTCCCCCATAATCGCCGGTTGGCGGATACGCATGGCCAGTTCGCCGAGCAATCGTGCCGTCCCCAGCAGCATGGCCAGCGCCAGGAAAAGCACCATAATTTCTTCTTGTGTCATCCTCTCCATAATCTCCTGTTGTCCGCCCTTATCCGCGAATAAGATGCGGTGGAACAGCCAAGCTGGGAATATCATCAGGTTGATGTTCCCTGCGGCTCGACGAATTTCATACTCCGGATACTCCCCTGTTCTCGCAATACGACTTCGGAGCAACATACTATACCATATTCGTTGCTCTACACCGGTCCGGTCCTCCCCCCACCTTCTTCCCCAACGCCGTGATCATCACCATCTGCCGCAACAGGATCTCCGCCAGCGCACACCGTCGGACCGGGCTGAGTCCGGAGACCAGCCTGCCGGATACGGGCAATTTCAAATCAACGGCGGGAATCCCGAGTCCCGGCCACTCCAGGAATGTCAATCCCGTTTGTTCCATAAGGTCCACCAGTTCGGGATAGGTGTAATCCCGCTCGTGGCAATGCGCATACGCATCAATAATCTCCGCATCGGATTTGTTGCGGGCGTCCGGGATCAGCTCGCGGGCCACGGCTACTTTTGTTGCATAGTCTTCTGGATTCGGAACCAGGACCGATAACAGGTCCCTGTTCCGATACCGTTCCTGATTGTTGTATCGGGAATAAACACTGACCAGGGCAAACCCACCGGGACACAACGCCCGAACAACATGCCGCAGCGCAACTTCCGGTTCGGATGTATGGTGTAATGATCCGGACAGGTAGGCAAAATCGAATGCCTCTTCTCCAGGCGGCTCCTTTGTAATGTCCAGGAGCCGGTATTCCAGATTATGAATTGCGGCCTCTTGGCGATACCGCTCGGCCACATCGAGAGATCCGTGCGAGATATCTA
>JAKPRU010000906.1 GCA_029557025.1 Candidatus Omnitrophota bacterium
ATGAGTCGGTGATGTTCGAGGCGTTGAGCAACTTGTAGGTATAGACATTGCCTTCAGCCTTCCACATACCGGTGGTCGCATCAAAGGATCCGGCTAGGGGTGCATCGGTGTATATCAAACCGACCTTCCGGTTCTGATCCATGTAAAAAGCACGGAAGAAACCGGTGAGCGTGTTGTCCGACGTTGCCGTTCCGCCGAGGAACCCATAGTAGGCCCCGTACTTTCCATCGATGACAGGGCTTTTAGAATTCGTGAAGGGATTCAAACCGGCCAGCGGATCGAAACTCACAACCGTTCCGGTAAAGAGACGAGGCTCAATCTTATCGAATTTATTGATGTCTCCCATCATATAGATCCTCGTGGGAGAGGATGTGTAGGGGGACTCTGCCGTGGGTGTCGCCGCTCCAATATTGGCCCATAGATTATCCACGCCCGCCAGAATTCCGTTGAAATCCGATTCCCGGAAATTCATTTGATCCGTTGACGGGAGCGGGTTTTGGCTTACCGGATCCTTCTGCAGGCTTGCCATATCGGTATTATATGCCTCCAGCGAATCGTAAACGATGGTTGTGAAGGTGTAGGAGTCGTCAACCGTATTATAGACCCACACATCTTTATGCGCTTTCTCGGCGCCAGGAGGACCCTGAATGTCGAAACGCGTAATCGTTTTGGTTTTTGCCGTTTTGTTGTCATAGGTGCTGTCACCGTAATTATTTAGGCTTTCCGGATCGTTGTTATACCAGTAGAAGTAAGAGCTGCCGTCCCCGTAGTCTGATTTGCCGCCTGTTTTTGCGGTCGCCAGCGCATAGTGGCTTCCCCAGATCTCGCTGCTGAAGAGGACGTCCCGGGTTTTCACATAGGTGCCTGCGGCTGCGGCCTGCCAGATCCCGGATGTCGTGCCGTCATAAGTTCCTAACAGTGAACCCTCCAACGTGCCGATCTTCTTGTGCGTGAGGAAATCGCCGGCCAGTATGCCCGTCAATTTCCCCCCTGTCCATGTGCCGGCTGTGATGTTTGCGCTCCAGTAGCCCAGGTCTCTATACGTTCCGCTGGAGTAGGTCGGATAATTTCCGAATTCCCCCGATCCGAGCAGGGCCGCTGTCCAGGCGTCGGAACTGCCTGCCGGCTTGCTGAATGTATTGGCGAGTCCGATCTGCATGGAGAAGATTCCCCAGCAAGGGGTGCTGCCGATAGAGAAAGTTTGCCCCATGAGACCCATGGGGGTATCAATCCAACCGCTGCCGCCGAAGGTGCCGTGCATGGCTGAATTGATTCCGGCGCCGATGTTGCCACGGAAATAGGCCGACAGAGCAGAAGGACTCAGGCTGTAAGCATTTGTGGAGTAGCGATAGAGAGTTGCCGAACCTAAAGCATCGGTGGACTCCCACATATTGACCGAGCCTGTGTAGGAAGCGCCGGTAAAGTTTCCCTTTAACACGCCTGCGTTTCCATTGGGATCGACATAGAGCCCGACGATCAGGCCTTCGAGGGGATTCTCACTGTAGGCTGTGGTCGCATCGGTGTCCTGAATGATTCCGGTGAGGACACCAAGATAGCCGCCGGTACCGATGATTCCGCCCATTGACGTTCCGAAAATTTGAGATCCGTTATAGGCATTGTGATTCCCCATCAGGATCAGATTGGTCTTGTTTTCCGAGCTGGAGTTCCACAGTGACACATTGTTCAGACCGCCCAAAATGCCGGTGAAGGCTCCGTTCTGTACGAGCGCATTGGTGGATGGCCATTCGGAATAGAAAGACTTGACGTGTTGAGCACTCGTCAGGGATGAGACGGTGCCGGGCGTGACTACGACCACACCATCGATCAGGGTGGCGCTCCCGGGTGTGTTGTCAACAATATCGACTGAACCGGAAATGGGTGTCACCGGCGGATTCGATGAGAAATCGGTCGTGGAGGGCGTGTCGATGCTCTCTGTTTCGAAAGTGACCCCCATGCCTTTCATGACCGGAACGTACTTGCCGTTCGGAAAATAGTGATATTCAATATTTCCGCTATTGATGGTTCTGTAGGATTCAAAGGCAATCGTCCGCCTGACATCATAGGGATAGGTCGTGACATCAGCAGGTGCGAAATAGTTGATTTCATACCTCAAGGGGTTGAACCAGCTGGATGAGCCTGATGAGTTCCAGTGAGGTTGTTTGTATTCCTTGGTATACACGGTTCCCGGAACCACCTGATAGAGATTTCCGGTCAGCACGCTGCTGAAAGCCAGCGTTTCAGTTTGTTCGATCTGGCCAATGCCAAGCGCCTGCCAGGTCTTTGATGAAGAGTCATAAACTCCCAGAATATCGCCGGAACTTCTTCCTGTGCCCTCCAGGCTCAGGAAGCGGCCGCTGGTCGTTGCCGCCAGTTGTCCGTCCGTCCAGTCCGTTCCCGTGAGATGTGAAATGGAGTAGCTCTGGATTGCATTATTCACCATTTCCACGGTGCCGTCCACACCCGTCCATCCGCTGGTCGGATCGCTCGTGTAAGTGCCGCCGGTCTCAGCCCTCCAGACGCCCCATGTGCCGTCCGCCTGGGTAAAATACATATCATAACCGTTGGAAACGCCTTTGATACCGCCGTTTCCGGAAATCGAGCCGATGCGCGGTGTATCCGTTACGGTAATATTGGGTGTGATATCGCTTTGGGTGTCAAGAGTTCCTTTCGAAGAGGATGTCATTGCGCCCGATGTCAATTCCCACATTCCGATGCCGGAGTAGAAATTACCTGTTACGTCTCCTGTGCTCAAAAAGCCGACATCGTAATTGGTGCCGTTGAAGTTGGCATAGAGCCCCATCATCCTTCCCGACAGGCTTGTCGAATTCTTAACGCCGCCAAACCAGAGGTTAAGCGAATCGGCTTTGTTCGGAACATTGAGGTTTTTGGAGATATTTATCTC
>JAKPRU010000912.1 GCA_029557025.1 Candidatus Omnitrophota bacterium
TCACCCTCACCTTCCGGCAGGACTTCGCCTTCGCCTTCAGGTAGAATTTCGCCCTCACTTTCAGGCAACACTTCGCCCTCACCTTCAGGCAGGACTTCTCCCTCACCCTCGGTTAATATTTCGCCTTCACCTTCAACGCTCTCGCCTTCAACCGGTGCTGTCTCCCCCTCCTGGCCTGACATGCGTTCGAATCGAGCGATGACCAGAAGATCCTTATCAATATTAAACGTGATGGTGTTCTTGATACGCTCAAATACCGCCTCCCGAAGGGAATCCGCTGTCTTTCCAATGGTCATCCGGGTCGGATTTTCGTAGCCCGCCAAGTCTCCGGCCCATTCCAGGAATACATATCCCTCGTTGGGTACGGCGGTCAACGTCACCGTTTCGTTCTTCTGATACGTTTCCGGGTCCGGGTACCGCAGCACGGTCCCCGCGGTGTCGTCCGGTTCCACGGAAATGTCCAGGGTGAATTCACTGCAACACCCACCAAGAAGAAGCGTGATGCCCGCCATTAAGAACAGTTGCCGACAACGAAACATAAAAGGAACTCCCATGCCTTGGCTGAATCAAACGCACACAGAAAACATCGTCGGACGATTGCGCTATTCCAGTCCAAGACGCAAATTCAGTAACATTATCGCCCTTTACATGTAGTTATGGTTCGTTGTTCCCAAAAATCGAGTCTACAAGATCGAATCTGCGCATTCTATACAAACACAAATACAACTTCAAGAGTTAGGGACAAATATTTAGAATTATACGCGAACACATTCGCATAAAAGGAGGAATGGTGCCGGGGAATCCTACGCCCCTGCAGTGTTTTATTCTTCCGCTGTGTAAAAGTCATGTATCAGTCTTTTTCCGTTTCAACACGCAACACCCGTTCGACATTGACCCCGATGTGGCAAATTCGTAGAATAGAGTACCGAAGGACAGACGGTGGCTTTGATTCGTGTCCACTGACCGGGTTGACGGAAACCCCGTAAAAGAAAGCCATCCCCACAACCACTGGTCCAATCCAGACAGGACGTATCACCATGCAACTTGTGAAGACAACTGTTTGTGTACTTCTCTGCGCCCTGGCCGTAGTTCCGGCCCTACCGGCCGCCTCGGAGGACGCCCCGGCGCCCGTCACCACGCCCAGTTTCGTCAAGGACGGCGTTTTGGACATTGAGGGGGCGATCCGCTACTTCGAGGATCTCTATCGCTCCAACAGCAGCACCGGGGAAATGGAAATGACCGTAACCCGCCCGCGGCGCACGCAAACCATGCGCATGAAGGCCTGGACGGAGGGTGAGGAAAAATCCCTCGTGATCACTGCTGTCCCAACGTTAATCGAACAATTGCAACTGTTTATGGGCGTTACCATCCGGAATGTTACCGTTACGTCGT
>JAKPRU010000916.1 GCA_029557025.1 Candidatus Omnitrophota bacterium
TTTCCATTCTGCTCCCCCCATGTGCGCCATGATAAACGGCAACTGCGGAAAATCCGGTGCAATGCGAATCAATGCCTGCGCTTCGCCCGACAAAAAGCAGTGTACGAGGATGGGGTTGTCGGATATTCGCGAATAGGCCTCGAAAATCTCGCGATACCAGCGACTGTCGCAACTCTCTGCACAGTACGTCGGATGAGTCTTCAATCCCACAAACTGCGGATGATTCACATATTTGTTAATCTCTTCAATGGACTCGCGGACAAAATGCGGATTGATAACCACCTGGCCTGCCAGTTCGGGATGTGACTCAATCCTTTCGAATAATTCACGGTTGCCTTCAACCAAATCGGCCGTAATCGCTTTCGCGGATGACAGCCAGCACTGGTCGATCCCGGCTTCGTGTACCATTGCCAGCAGCGCAGAAAAACTGTGGTCGGTCGAGGCGAACGGCCAATGGCCATAATGGGCATGGACGTCGATTCGTCGCATAGTCATAGGTTTTCTCCCAGCAGGCGTAGCAGTGTACCGCCCAGAATCTGCGCCCGATCCTGTTCGGAGATCTGCGCGTGTTGCAGCACCATGAGACTTGCCCCCACATAGTACATCGGCGCATTGGTGCCGAAACACAACCGATGCGCTCCGACTTCCTCAACCAGGGTTTCATAGAATCCCGTGTAATTCGCCGCGACCGCCATCAGGCAGGTTTCGGGATACTGTCGAAGACCGGCCAAGTATTCCGTATAGATCCAGTATTGGCAACCGATCAGGAGTTTCGCGAAGGGATAATCGTGTGTGGCCGCAAGGAATTCACTCAGGAATCCGGCGCCGCCTTGCGGAACAATCAGCGCCACGTTGCTCCGTGCCAGGGCTTCCCAAACCTCCATCAATGCCATACTGCTCCAGGGATATCCGTGCAATTCGGGAAACAGACGGAACAGGCGAACCCCGGCCTTGGCGCATCGGTCCACCTCGAATGCACCGCTCTCAATATGACGCGGATCGAGAGCCGCCACGGGCCGAAACCGGGGATTGTCTCGGATTTGCTTCAAAACCTCGTCATTGCCCCTGCGCGGGTCCATCCGCGCAGCCTGCTGAAAGTGAACACAGGCGATCTCCACACGGTGACGATCCATGATCCGCTGAAGGTCCTCCAGCGTCCCGGCGGATCGCCCCGAGGGGTCCGGGCCGTACATTGTACATCCATCAACAATTCTCAAATGTTCCATCGGTATCCATTCTCCCGCTCGCTAACAAATACTATGGAGCGTAAAACCGCTCAACGGCACCATTGGAAAAATGAAGTTCCAGACAAGCCCGGAATTCCTTCGGCGGCTGACCCGGAAAGATATTGTGGGCATAAAGAAAGAGCCGCTGGCTCCGGCGAAACCGGAAATTCAGATCCACCCCATACGTGTCCATCCGACGTCCCAAGTCATCAAACACCGCTATCTTATTCTTCTGGCCGCTTTTCGTGGTCCAAACCACACTTGCGGGATCGTTCGTCTCCGTATCCTGTCTGCGGATAGTGACGGATTCCAGTTCCACATTCTGCCAGGGTCTCAAATAGATTACCCATTCCAGGTCTTTCTTCCCGTCCGGCGTCCAGTCTTTCTCGCCCACCATGTCATACCATACCCCCAAAAATACCGCATATTCCGGCCGGGGAGACATCGGACGAAACAGAAGGTATCCAAGCACGGCAAGGATGGCCGTGGCAAACACAGTGCAGAAAAAGATCACGGATCTCCGGGCGCAACGTCCGATCCAGTCGCGTATGGTGTGAACAACCGGCGAATCAAGCCAATTCTGCCACAGCCTCTTTCCACTGACACAATCAAAGATGAAGAAAAAAAACAGAAGAAACGCCAGTGTACTGACGATCTGTCCTGCCCAATCGATCCATTCTTTCCGGTACCGGATATCCAGGGTCCCATCGCGTACACGCACACCGATGAATTTGCCGAGTTCGGGATGGTCCGGCGAGGTCTCGGCATCAACGAGCGAAACCGGTTCCCCGTCCAGAAAAACTTTCCATTTACGGTAACGAGAGATACCGATCCACAGCGTGGTTTCCCCATTTGTTCCGCTGATACTCAGGCGCAGATGGTGGGGCCTGTCGTCAAGAATGGATACCGTCCCTTCTCCATCAAGACGCCAACTCTCGCCGTTCCACTTTTCCCATTCGTACACCTCAATAATTCCGAACTTCTTCAGAAGAACTGTATCCGCCAGTTTCCGAATATCCCCCGCCTCCGGGCTTGGTTGAACGAACAGATACTTGATATTGGCCAGTTGCAACAGATCCTCGTTGATTTGGTACGGCCTGCTGTTGAGAAGAACGGTGGGCATATAGTACGAGCCGACAACTCCACAGGGCGAATAACAGACCAGTGAACTCATCCGCCAGGGGTCTGTAACATAGATTCGAAATGGAACCAGGGAGCAGGCAAACGATCCATGATCCGGTAGGGCGTTTTCTTTCTTAAGGATATAGGCCAGGGCTGCCCGGTAGTCATTCCAGTGCGGCGGTTCATCCGGTACGTTGTCGAATCGTTCTTTCTGGGGCAGCGTTCCCCATCGGTATACCGAGTTCAGGATACTCGTGGCGGAGATGACAAGTGGGAGCGCCAGCAACACACATAGAGTAAGTGTCAACGTATCTCGCGCCAGATCCAGCCAAATCGGACGCGACGTCGGTTCTTCTTCCCGGCGCATCCACTGCACACAGGAAGCGTATCTCTGCACAATTGCCGGTCCGAATGTCTTCCCCAACATATCACTTGCCAGGATAAATCCCGCCAGCTTCGCCACAAACAAGAGACGAATCACCTGCATGTGATGAAGAAAACTGTTCCAATCCGGTCGCTGCACGGCTGACCGTAGAAACTCCGAACACATCAGCAGATCCACAATGGCAAACAGGGCAAGCGACCGAATAAACAGCTTTCGTTGAAACAATCCCCAGATAATTCCGACAACCGCCAATACATTCAAGAATGGGAAAGACGAGGCAAACAACGAAGCCTCCAGGATCTCCCGCCCCAATTCGATATTGGCCACACCCCAGAATCCGTACGCGGTAATCCACTGCTTACTGAGAGAGAACGGTCCCCACCACCAGAACGCCAACGCAAATCCCAGCGCGGCCCACCCGATAGCGCGAGGTAAACCATGCCCCGACCCTTCGTGATCTACCCCAAAGATATAGAAAACCGCCAAGGCGACCAAAATCCATCCCACAAGCAAAGCAAGGCAAAACGGATGCAAAAGAATCGCCCCGCAACTCGCCAGGACCAATACGATCCACGTCCATTTCGTCGTATCCCCCTCCACCAGCGCCGCAAAGTATTGCATGGCCAGGAACGCCAACGCCACACCCAACGCGATGGCCCCCATCCCGACATAATGAAACTGAACCATCCCAAAATCGACTTTTCCCTGGCGGTCGAGGCAGTCTAAAGCGAGGAACAACAGCACAAAAAACGCGCCTGCAATCCCGCTTTCAGATCGTGCCACACGATAGAAACACCACGCGAAGGCCAGGTACATGATCACTGTCAGCAGATTGTAAGAGCGCTCCTCACTGAAAAGTCCCAGTGTCACGAGGCGCAACAGGCAATACAGCAGGCTTTCCCCGGCAGGATACAGTTCATTCAGCGGAATCCCCGCTCCGATGGCGGAACTCCAGCCCGCAAGTCGCCCGTGAGGAATCAGGTCGCGCTCGGTAAGCACACAGCGAGCAAAATGAAGAATATGATCGACCGATGAAAGCAACCCGCCGGTGATGGCATCCCAAAACACGTAAATAATGTAAGCAAGAAAGAGAACGAAAATACTCGTATCCAACACCCGGGCAGACGGAAATTCGGGCCAACGCCTCACAATGAGGCGAAGACCTTCCATGGCGATCAAAATGAAGAGAACCGCCAGAACCGCCCGATTCAGATACTCATAGGCGGTAGAATCGAATCCCCAGAGGTTTTCATTGTAATAGGACAATTTGGAGAAGACGACTTGGAAGAAAAGCAGCAGCGCAAACCGCAAGCCCGAGCGAACCCACCGGGTTGCTTCCCCGGCAGTTTTCGGCGAGGATGATTGCGAATTTCCACCTTCCGGAGTATCACTCATGCGGCCTCTCCCGGAATCGGCATCGAATCAGGCAGACCGGTCCGCCACGAGGGCCAGGTACAGTCCGACCAGGATCATGCCTGCTGCAAGAAACAACGGCAACCCCGGACGTTCCCCCAGAAAAAGAGCGGCGAAGAACACACCGAACAGTGTCTGAAGGAAAATACTGCATCCGGCAGCCCCGGCGGAGACATACCGCAACAGGATGTACCACAAAACCATCGGGATCGACAGGCAGGGGATGGCCAGGTAAAGAATCCCCAGCCAGGTCCCCCGCGAGTAGGTCCAGGGGGGCGACTCAACCAGTTCCCTTCCCGACCAGAACAGGAGCGGAACACAGGAGGCCAAGGCCACCGTCACAAACAGGGTCAAAGGCGGACACCGCACAGTAATAGATTTCGCCCGCACGGTATACAGGGCATAAAAGAACGCCGCCAGAAGGATCAGAATATCCCCCTTGAATGTCCCGCCGGACAGCAGGGAGACCCGAATCAGGTCTTTCCACAATACGACACAGGCGCCCAGCAGACAAAAAACAAATCCGAAAATCTTCCGCTGCGTGATCCGCTCCCGATAAAAAATCGCCCCCAGGATGATACATTGCGCCGCCTCTGTTGCGATCAACACAGCCACATTGGAGGCGGTGGTCCGTTGTGTCCCGATATACTCGATGGGAATCGCCAGGCCGTTCGCCAGAAAGCCCAGTATACAGGCATCGCAAAAGTCCCGTCCCCTGGGAAACGGAATCCGAAACCACAGCACAAACGGCAGAACCGACAGCCCCGCAATGAGCATTCGGATAAAGGCCAAGGACCCCGGCCCGATGTTTCCTGAAAGCAGGTACTTATTCGTTGCGAATGTCGATCCCCATAACAGGTTGACCAACACCAGCAACAGCAGGAATCGAACGGATTCTCGATCTTTCACCGTGGTCATGTCACTCCCGCAGGCAGAAGATCGAGAACAGGTAACAAAGTGCGCACCGTAAGTTCGGGGTAGGGCTGGAACGGCGGTTCGGGATATTGTGCGTCACGTTGCACCCAGACCGCACGCATCCCGCATCGCAACGCACCGAAAATATCCCGGCTGTAATTATCCCCTACCATGAGAGCGTTTTCCGGGCGGCAATTCGCCGCCTCCAGCGCTTTCCGAAAAATGACCGCAGACGGTTTCGAGGCTCCCACCGCCTGGGCAATCAGCGCCGCATCCACATACCTGTTCAAGCCGGTCTTCTCAATCTTGGCCTCCTGGATATCGCACGTTCCGTTAGTAACCAGAATCACCGGCACAACCTCCCGCGCCGCTTGCAGAAAGGGAATCACGTCGGGATAAAGATGATAGGTCTTCAGGCGATGCTCCCAGTATCGATCCGAAGCGAACCTTCCGAGTTTCTCCCATTGGAGGCATCCCATACGGCGCAGCGATTCTCTCCAGACCTCCAGGCGAATCCCCGCGGCTGTGGCATCGGGACGCATATTCTCATCCAGAACAGCCCAGATATCATTGGAAAGCCGCCAATAGACATCTTCCAGATCGTCGTGCGGAATCGTGGAATCGATCGCAGAAAGTGCCGCAAAGGCTTGCTCCCAAGCCTCTGCGGCGCTGGAACGGTCGTCCGCAAGGGTCTGATCGAGGTCAATCAACAGAGCCTGAATCAAGGAACACCCTCCCCCCGGCTGCCGACTCTATTTCTTTTCCGGTCCAAAATAGACGTCGTGAAATTCGCGCAACAGGGTTCTCAACTGCTCCACATTGGCGAGATCGACGGTCTGTTTCGCCTTCATGGCAGAAACCATCATTTTGTGTAGAAGAACCAATTTCTTCGTGTAATCCTGATACGCCTTTGCGTCACTCTCTTCCGCCGGTTTGACGCGCTGGGTCATGAAGTAATAGGTGACAATATCGGTGAGTTCGTCCGCGTGCTGATCTTTGTTGCTCACCCACCGCACAATCTGATTCATCTGGGCGGAACCTTCCTTGGAAAGAGCGGTGATCTGCTGCATGGACTTTTCGATCGTTGCGATGTGTTCCTCGATCATCTTGAACCGCATCTCATCGTCGTATATCCCGCAGGGGATCTGACAATGGGAGAAGATTTTCACGGCCCCGACTGTGGACAACAGAAGAAAGGCTGCAACCACCAACAGGCTTTTCGACGAATTCGTCATGGGAACACCTCCGCTAGGAATGGATTAACGCGGATGAATGCGATGCGCTCATCCTCTGGTTTGAGAAAGGTTACGAAAGAGAACGGGTGACCTCAAGGAACAATCCACACTGAACGGCAGGGCAAATCGCCCGGAATAATCAGTTGCATTTCCGAGTAGCGAGGTTGCCGCCCGGCACACCCTTTCCTCGAATACTGACTGAGATAATGCTCCCGGGACTGCGGATTCCGTTGCTGGCATCGTAGTAGACCCATGTACCGAAACTGCCCGGTCCCTCGCCGAAAACGAGGTAGCCGCTTCCGTTCCGAACCCAGGTCTCATACAGATGTGGGTTTTCCATCGCCAGCGAGGCCGGTTCCCGGATGTGCGTGCTGTGATACATTCCCTGGTGGTTCTTGAAATACTCCAGTTCGTCGCGCCCCTCCATGAACGGGTCCGTCAGAGGCCCGCTTAAGTATCCCAGGTTGATATAGGGACAATGTTCTTCCTTGCCGTCGTAATGCCCCGGAATATCATTGTTGTCCATGAGATACTGTTGCTGCACGTTGAGATACGTTCGCATCTCACTCTGCGAATGAGCCACCTTCGCCCGAATCTGCGCATTCATAAAATTGGGTACGGCAATTGCCGCCAGAATCCCGATAATGGCCACGACTATCAGCAGTTCGATCAAGGTAAACGCGGTATGTCGTATCATCACGGGTTCTCCTTATGATCAATCCTGTCCCTACACCAATCGAACAGCGCAACCACAAAATTATTATAGCACTCAAACGATCCAAGTAAATCAAGGCGTTTCCGGGAGGTGTGGGCATGCCACGCCCGAACGATTCATAACGGCCTTTTCATCGCAGAATCGGCGACACCATAAGGTAAAGACATCCATAAAAGAAAAAGATCAACAGGGTCCCGAAGAATGCACGTTTGAAAAAGAAAGAGACACAGACGAACAGCAAAACAACTACGCCAAGCAGGGCAACCGTGACAATCGGTCCCAAAGAGATCCCCTGCACTGCCAGTCGGCGAGTACCCTCGACGATAATTAAGAAGAAGACGTTGCACAGCGTAATAAACGGCACACAGAGAATCGAAGACCAGGCATCTTCTTTTAACTCGTAATCCCAAGGGATACGGCTGTTGCAGAGAATCTGACATCGGGCCGCCAGGAACAGGAGAACCGCCGACAAGGCGGACATGACGAGAAACCGGCCCCAGGGAAACAGGAACGGAGCCTTCTCTTCAACGGCGGGGGCCTCCGATTCCGCGACACCGCTCTGCCATTCTGATGCGGCCAAATCGGTGCC
>JAKPRU010000923.1 GCA_029557025.1 Candidatus Omnitrophota bacterium
ATCATTTCCCATGATGATGAAAACCGAGGGATAGTCGGGTCCGAGGATATTCCGGAGCCGGGTGAATTCCGGGACGAGGAGGTCTTCCAGAAAATCCTCATATCCCTGAACACCCAGCATGTCGCCCAGGCCGGAGGGGAAAAGATCTCCTCCCAGAAAAACAGCGCCCGGCAGTTCGCTTTCAATCGCCTGAAACAGCTTTCGATATCGGGCTTCCCTCCCATGAAGATCGGAAGCAAAGAAACATCTGTCCATAAAAACCTCATCCTAATATTACTGCAAGCGTCGCAATTCGACAGGAGGAGTTTATTTGAGGTTCGGATATCCGCGGTTACTTGCCGCTTTTCCGTCCGAGGGGGATGAGGAACGCCGGATCGGTTGTTGCTCCGATTTTGACCGCATAGCTGGTTTGATCCCGGATATCCTGGTCGGTGATCAGGTGGACGCTGAGCAGGCCATCTGTCTTGTAGCCGGTTTTAAGATAGTTCAGATAGCTCAGGCACAGGCTCCATCCTTCGAACCAGGTCATGAGCGCTTTCTCCTGTGCGGGCGTGCCCGCGAAGTGAATCAGCAGGTCGATATCGCTTTGCGGCCCGGCGGTTCCGTTCTGCGTGCTGCCAAACACATACATCGCCTTCACGCCAAACCGGTCGGGATCCAGATGCTCCGCGATCTGCTCCACACTGCGGAGCCGCCAGCGCCAGTGCGCGTCGGCATCCCGTTCGGCCGCCGGACCATCCGCCGTTTCCAGAGGGAGTTCCATCGGCTCCGTGGAAGGCTCGGAGAGAATGGCCATCGCTTCATCCAGTTCGCCGTTCATCAGAATCTGCAACACGCGCCCCGGCACCGTATCGGTTACATCAATGACGCGGACCGCGTCGGCAAGAAAGGCGAATTCCGGCAGCAGATCCGGCAGCCAGTTGCGCGAATTCCTGAAGAAGGATTCATGGAACAGCGTCCCCCAATCGCCGGGATAGAGCGGAAGGTAGCGGATTGAGGCTTCCACCAGATCCTGGAAGAAATGGGTGCCGAACGACAGTTCCGGAACATAATCTTTCTGTTTCTGCGCGATCTCAATCAACATAGCCGTGTTGTTGATGTCCGAATACGACACGCTCACACCGAGACGGATATCGCCGCGGCTTCCCCATCGTCCCGGGCCCATGAGTATGAATTGGCGCTTTGGCAGCAGCTGGTTGAGCGCGGCGACGGCGCGGCCCACGGCCATGAGATCGGCCCGGCTCGGCAATTC
>JAKPRU010000930.1 GCA_029557025.1 Candidatus Omnitrophota bacterium
GAATTTCAATCAACAAGACCAGGATTTTAGCGATGCGCTTGATATCCGAATTTGCAACGCTCCGAAACGATCTGAAAACACTCTTCGTGGAGACCGCCGAGATTTTGAATCACGGACAGAGTGAGATCCGAATCGGTAAAAACGAACTCCGTTCTTTGGATGTTCTCGCTCAGGACCTGGAACAAACCAAGTTTACGCTCGCGGTGGTGGGCGTGATCAAGAGAGGGAAATCCACCCTGCTCAACGCCATGTTGGAGGCCGAATCGGAAATTCTCTCCACGAGCGTCACTCCGGAAACGGCCCGCCTGTCTTTTCTGGTGTATTCCGACCAGCCGCATGCGGTCATCCATCGTTTCGATGGTGAACCCGTAAGGATCGAATTGTCAGATTTGCCGAAGTATACATCCACGTACGGCTCGGGAATTCTGAAGCGGGGCCGCGGTGAGAAGGCGCTCGTCGAAAACACCAATTATGCTGAGATCCACTATCCGAACCGGTTTTTGAAGGATGGTGTTGTTATCGTGGATACGCCCGGGGTGGATGATCCGGACGTTCGCCGGGCCCGGGTCACCGAAGAGTTCGTCGCCAAGGCTGACGCGGTGATTTTTCTGATCAACGCCCAGGAAGGGGGACTCAAGGACAGCGAGTTGCAGTTTCTGAAGAGTCGCATCATCAACAAAAAATCTTCCAAGGGTATCATCTGCGCCTGCAATAAAATCCTTGCGCTGCGGAAGCACCAGTTCGCCGAATTGGAGCAGCTGATCGCTTCAACCCGGTCGAAGCTCACCGATGAACTGGGGATCCATGTGCCGGTCTACCCCATCGACGCGAAAGCGGCATTTCAAGCCCGCGGGGATAGAGCCAGCGAGGATTATCAGAAATCGGGATTCGCCGATTTCCTCCATGCCCTTGAAGCCCACCTGATCAACAACAAGGGCAAGATCATGCTCACCAAGCGGATCACCGACCTGGAGATCGGTATTCTGTCGCCGGTGCTCCAGCAACTGGAGTACGACCTGACTCTCGTCCCCGAAAATCTGATAGAGCTGGAACATGAACTGGAGAAGAACGAGTCACGACTGAACCGACAGAAGAAGCTCTATGAAAAATTCCATGCCGCCCTAGAGCGCGAGAGGAAGAAATTGCAAGCCTGGGTTGAGCAGTCAGTCCGGGAGGAATATCGGGACATCCCGATTTCGGAGAAAATGGGGGGGGATTATCTTCAAACCTGTCTGGCCAAGTCTGCCGTGCGACTGGAGGAGCGCCTGAACAGCCGCATGAGGCAACGGTTGATGGAACTGGTCGATCAACTGGAAGGCGCTGAGATCCGTATCCCCAAGCTCAAATTCCAGATTGAGAATCCCGAGATTGCCATTGCGGATTTTTATGTCGAGAAGACCGTTAAAAATACCAACGCTTCCAATAAACAGACTGCCACCATGGTGGGCGCCGTGGGCGGTGCCGTGCTTGCCGCCATACTCTTTCCGGGGATTGGCGCATTGCTCTTTGGAGCGATAGCCGGGGCTTGGTCGGGCTCTAAATTCAAAGATAAGGAAACTTCCACCAAGGTTGTGGAACTGGATAAAGCCCGGCTTCAGAGAGAACTCAACGCCACCGTGGACCGGATCGTGAATTCCTACATCGAGCTTTCCGAGAACCATTTCAACATTTTCACCGGAACAGTGGACAAATGGTTCAGCGACCAGGAAAAACGGATCCACTCCTCAAAAAAATCGATTGAGTTCGCCCGGAAGAGATCCCAACGGGAGCGCGAGAAGCATTGCGCCGCAATTAAATCGAGGCAGGATCAGTTTCTGAGCATTCAATCCCGCCTAGAAACCATCAAGCAACGGATAGGGAGTCTGACATGAGAGGCATCAACCAGATTCAGAAATCATTCATGAAGAAAGCCCAGGCATTGGAAGCGCTCTGCACTGCAGGGGGGATCGAGTTACCCGGTTTGGTGACTCTGAACGACTTGCTGCACAAAGAGTTCTTTGATGTGGCCTTCATCGGGGAGTTCACCGCGGGTAAATCGACATTGATCAACGCGCTCCTGGAGCAAAACCTGTTGCCAATGGGCCTGCAGGCCACGACGGCGCGGATCACGTTCATCTCCTATGGGCAGCCCCCGCGGGTGCGGCTCCAACTCAATTCAGGCAAGACCGTAGATCATCCCTATGCCGAAGGCAGTCTGAAAGAACTGGCCGCAGCGAATCCCGAGACCATCAGCGAGGTGGAGTCCATTCATATCGACCTGCCGGCGACTTTGCTGCAGGGCGGCATCCGGTTCATCGACACCCCCGGGACCAACGACACCGAGGCGCAACGGGTCGCCCTTACCTACAAGATTCTGCCCCAGGCGGATGCGGTGGTCTATGTGACCATCTACCCGGTGACTGTGAGCAACCTGAAGGGATTTGAAGAACTGGTGCTGCAGAACGGGATCAGCAACGTGTTCTTCATCCTGAACAAGGCTGACGAGCTGGGCGGACAGCTGGATGTTGCCCTGGCCGATGCCCGCCAACTCTTCGAGGAGCGGGCGGGCGGGCCGGTCCGTTTGTTTCCGGTTTCCGCCCTGGACTACCTGGAAGGGGTGCTGGACAACGACCCTGAATTGTCCAGACGAAGCCAACTCAAGCCATTTATCGATGAACTGGGCGGTTTTCTGGCCGGCAGCGAGAAATTCCTGCGCCAGGAGAACCAGTACAACTACCACCTTGAGAAGCTCAAGGGACAGGCTGCCGAGCTCCTGCGGGTGA
>JAKPRU010000946.1 GCA_029557025.1 Candidatus Omnitrophota bacterium
GCCCAGGAATTTGTCGGAAGTCTGAACGGCGGCCCGAAGGTGACGTTCCAAAACGGGGACCAGGACGTCGTGTTTATCGACAACGGTACTGCCGGGGAAGGTGTTGCACGGTATCTGACTGTCGATTTCGACGCCATTCTCGACATTACGAAGAACTCCACCGGGGGGCCGGACGCCGGGACAACCATCATCATCTCGACTGTGAACCGGTCCATGAACTTCCATGTCGGCGCGTTCTCCGAACAGAACTTCCGGATCAGCGTCGGCGATCTGCGGGCGACAAACTTGGGGTTTGGAGAAGGCAGCGGGCGAACGGTCGTCGATATCAACATCACAACGGTCAGCGGTGTCAATGAAGCGCTACGAATCATCGACGAGGCGCAGGACCAGGTGAACCGAACCCGGTCGCTCCTGGGTGCGGCCACCAATCGACTCGAATCCACCGTCTCTAATCTCTCGGTCGCAGCGGAGAACCTCACCGCATCCGAATCGCGCCTGAGAGATGTGGATGTCGCGAGAGAATCCAGCGAGTTCACCAAAAACCAGATCATGTTGCAGGCCGGAACATCTGTCCTGGCCCAGGCGAACTTCATTGCGCAAGGCTTCCTGGCCCTGCTCGGCGGATAATCGCTCACACCAGAATCAACGCCCCCGCGTTCGGAGCCTCCCCCCTCCGGCGCGGGGGCGCTGAAGCCGTCCCGAACGGGCGAATCCGGTGAATTCGAGTCGGAGAGATAGGCCTTGGTTCATGTATCGCTCAAGATGAATGGATCCAAGCCCCATCTTTCGGAATGCGCAGAATGGGGTGAAAGACACGCACAACCCCCTCTGTGTCTCCCCCAAGCCTGGGGGAAGTTAGGTAGAGGTTGGCCGGATTGCACAGGCTTCCAGCCTGTAAGCGAATAGATCGACAGCAGAACATCCGTCTTCGACGGATCGACGTGCGGTTTGGAGGAACCGTGCACGGTTTGTTGGGATGGAGGAATCGAAAGGAGGACAGATCAAACTTTCTTCGGTCTGAAGGCCGATCCCCTTCAGGTCTCAGCGTGGTGTGGAATTGCGCCACGTGGCGGGAATCATAAGGCAGGAAAGGACCGCAGGTCCGCTCCGGGGCGTAGTCCGGCGGACGGATCCCGATGGAGGTCAACAGGACGTACTCCCGGCACCGTACTGTCAGACTGTGGCCCGGATCGGACAACTACTCTCTCGGTTCCTTCTGAAGTGATTCCCGACTCCAATTCCGAACGGCGGCTGCCTTGCGGAAGAAGAATCTTCCGGCGGACTGAAACCCGTGCATCACTGCCGTGCCGGTCCGATCCGGCAAAATCATCTTACACCGGTCGGCATAGACGCCGACCGTACGAGTCACGGAGGAACGACCATGAGTCTTTCACGTATCAACAACAACATCGGTGCCATTAACACCAACCGAAATTTGGCCGCCACCCAGGTCAAATTACAGAAATCCATCGAGCGATTGTCGTCCGGACTGCGAATCAACCGCGCGGGCGATGACGCCGCTGGAATGACCGTGGCAACCCGGCTTCAGTCGCAGGTCATGGGTCTCAACCGCGCCATCGACAACGCGCAAGATGGGATCAACCTGATCAATGTGGCGGAAGGCGCCTTGGAGGAAATCACCGTTCGCCTGAACCGGATGCGCGTTCTTGCCATCCAGGCCGGAAATACAGGCGTCAACGACATCCAGGCCCGACAGGCTTTGCAGGACGAGGTGTTTCAGAGCATCGACGAGATCACTCGTATCGCCGAAACCACTCAGTTCAACACCAACCGCCTGCTTAACGGTGACTTCAAGATCGCGTCCAATATCAAACCGGGACAGGACGGGCCGCAAACTTATGGAATCCGCATCGATCAGTCTCCAACCGGCAATACGCTGGCCGACGGTCTGAACTTTCTCAACATCGTGAAAACAAGAGAAGGCTCCGAGCAGATCGTCTCCGGCGAAGGCCAGTTGGAGAAACAAACGATCAATATGGGGATCGTGGATCAGACCGATATTGCGGTTTCCCTGGGGCACTGGACCACAACGGTGACCATCGACGGTGTGAATGCCACCGCTGGAACCGCACTAACCTCGGCGTATTTCCAGGGGGTTTCCCTGTACACAGGCGATACCATCGGATTTCAGGGAGTACTCTCGGATGGCGTAACGCGGTTTGGCGGAGCCATTTCTGTCGCCTCTATTTATAACCTTGGCGATTTGATTACCGCCATCAATAAGCAGATTGAAATTGCCGAAAGGGCGCAATGGGGCGTTACGTCCACATCCGATGTCCCGGAAGCCTACCGGATTACCGCCGTCATGGGGACAGGCGCCAATGCGGGACGGCTGATCCTCCGGAACAGCACCACCACATTTTCGCAAGCCAGTATCAACATCTATGCCGTGCGCTCTTCCGGGAACGGCGAATTCATCGCCAAGGCCGAGGGAGTTACCCGCGGACAGATCGGCGAAGCCAGCATTCTATCCGGCGCCGGCAAGGTCGGAAATGCGGTAGTCGCGATTACCGGTTCGACTTTCGACACCGGGCAGTTCACCATCACGGTGGAAGATGTGGTCGGCGCACAACAGCGCGTCACGGAATCCCTGATCAGTTGGACCGACCGCAACGGGGTTATCCTCGCCCGGACTGCATCATTAGGCGCCGTCAACAGCGCCCTGGTTCTCAACGGCGCTTTTGTGGAAGGCAAATATACCGGCGGGGTCACTCTGTTCAACAACAGCACGATCACGTTGACCGGCGTGGAAATAGATGGGACCACGTTTGCCTCTACATTCACCCTGGATTCCACACTCACGGCCACTACGGACACGGTTTACAACGACTTCCGGTTCCAGTCCATATCCGGTCTGCTGGAAGAGATCAATTACCGGACCCGCTCCTATACCGCGTACACGGGAACGCTGGAGGTCAACGATGGAGATCGGACGCGCTTTGAACTCTCCCAGTTCACGTTCAGCAGCAGCGGAACCATCCGACTGACCGATGACATTGGTATCACCAACAGTCTGACTTCGTTCACATTGACATTTAATCAGAATAAGTTCCTGATTGATCCCACTGCGGCGCATGTCACGATTCAGGACGATGCGGCCCTGATGGTGGAAGGCTTTGCCGAAGCAGCAACATTCCGGGTAAACGGTGGGCAGGCGGTGCGTGCGGAAGCGGGCACGGTCCTTACCCTCTATGGCCCCGAATCCACCGTGGATAAAGTGCCGACACCACAGGTCACCCTCCGTGTGGGAAGCGGGTTCTCGGTCGGCAAAGACATCCTCGAAGTAGAGGCCCAGGAGTATGTCGGGCGGCTGAACGGAGGTGTCGGAGTCACGTTCCAGAACGGTGACCAGGACGTTGTGTTTATCGATAACGGCACCGCCCGCAAAGGGGTCGCACGGTATTTGACCGTCGATTTCGACGCCATCCTGGATGTCACCAAGGACAACAGCGGCGAACCGGACCCCGGAACCACCATCGTGATCTCCACTGTCAATAAGTCCATGAACTTCCACGTCGGCGCCTATTCCGAACAGAACTTCCAGTTCAGCATCGGGGATCTCACTGCAAAGAACCTCGGATTCGGCGAAGGCAGCGGGCGCACGGTGTCGGATATCGACATCACCACCGTTACCGGCGTCAACGAGGGCCTCCGGATCATCGATGAGGCGCTGGATCAAGTGAACCGAACCCGGTCACTTTTGGGCGCGGCGACCAACCGTCTCGAATCCACCGTGGCCAATCTCTCGGTTTCATCGGAAAACCTGACAGCCGCTCAGTCGCGTCTCAAAGATGCCGACATTGCAAAAGAATCCAGCGAGTTCACAAAGAATCAGATCATGCTGCAAGCAGGAACCTCGGTCCTGGCGCAGGCCAACTTTATCTCACAGGGTTTCCTGGCGCTACTCGGAGGGTAAGCGGTCTTTGGAGAGAAGAAGAAGCGCACAAGCGGGTGGCTCGTGTCACGACGGCCACCCGCCGGCGTTTTTGGCTATGGTCTACCGACATCCCTCACATTCGTTCGGAATGACAACGACTTTGGCGTTTCAACCGAAGGGAGAAATCTCCCCGATAGGCCGGGTCTCTCGGAAAAACCGCACGAATCTAGTTCTTTTCTTCCTGAACCAGATGAATTGTCTGTGTTGGAAAAGCAATCTCCAGCCCCATCTCTTCGATAATCCGCATAATCCCCAGATTGATGCGTTCCCGAACCTCCAGGTATTCATCCCAATTTGTCGATCTCGTAAAATAGTACAGAAGAATCTCGAGCGAACTGGGGCCGAAATTCTGAAATCGCACCAGCATGAGTCCCTGCCAGACTCCCGGATCGTTGCGAAGCAAATCCTTGATCCGTTGGAGGAGGCTTTCCATTTCCTCCGGCTTGGTCGAATAGGTAACACCGATGGTCGTGTTCACCCGTCGCACCGGACGACGCGACAGGTTTTCGATATCGCGGTCCACAATAGAGGAATTGGGGATAGTTACCAGCGTCTTCTCGAAAGTACGGATTCTTGTACTTCGTAGACCGACACTTTCAACCTCTCCCTCTGTCTTGCCTGCAACAATCATATCCCCCGATGAAAAGGGGCGATCCAGCAGAAGCACCACGGAACCAAAGAAGTTCTTGATTGTGTCCTGCGCGGCCAGACCAACTGCCAGACCGCCGATTCCCGCTGCCGCCAACAGGCTGTTGACCACGGCATCGAACTCCAGATAATCCAACGCCTGCAGGAATGCCGCAATAATGATGAACCACTTGATGATCCGTCGACCGATCGGCAAAAAGGTTTCATCGATCGTGAAATCCGTCCTTGCCGACCAAT
>JAKPRU010000689.1 GCA_029557025.1 Candidatus Omnitrophota bacterium
GACAGCGGCATCTATCTTCGCGGCTCACCCCAAGTCCAGATCTGGGACCCGGGCCGTGAACACATCGGTTCGGGCGGTATCTACAACAACCAAATCCACCCCTCGAAGCCCCTCTGTCTGGCGGATAATCCCATCGGCGAATGGAATACTTTCCGCATTATCATGGTCGGTGAAACAGTAACCGTATATCTGAATGATAAACTCGTCGTCGATCACGTCGTGATGGAAAATTACTGGGAGCGCGATAAGCCGATTTATCCCACCGGCCAGATCGAATTACAGAATCACGGAAACACGCTGTATTTCAAGAATATCTACATCCGTGAAATACCGCGCTAATCAGCGATACAACAGCAAGGGGTTCCGCACGGAAAAGAAATCCGCTTTTTCAATCTGTACCTCCGACAGGATCTGACGCCAGTCGGTCCGGTCTTTCAATTGTTCTCGAAGACGTTCGCTTCCCCAGAGGGAATCCAGGTGTTTTGTGCATTCGAACCGGTCGGGGCACAGTTCTTTTGCGCTCCAGAGCATGGCTACTCCGGCAGAAACCGCCTGGAAGGATTTTCGATCTGTAATGGAGACCTGCACACCGTTACACAATTGATCCCGGTATTTCGGATTCGGCGCTTTTTCGGGAAGATGGATCGGGGTGAATGTCGTGGCGGAGAACACCACGCCGGGTAATTGCAACCCGTTCAGCATGTCCGCCCATTTCGCACCGTCGATCCAGGGCGCACCGACTACCTCAAATGGTCGTTCCGTGCCCCGCCCTTCGGAGATATTTGTGCCCTCGAAAAGGCCCGTTCCGGGGTACACGGATGCCGTATCGCAAGTCGGCATGTTGGGCGATGGGGGGATCCACGGCAGTCCTGTCTGGTCATACCAGAGACTTCGAGACCACCCCTTCATTGGAATCACTTGTACATGCGCTCCGATTCGATGTGCCAGAAAATAGCCGGAGTTGAACAGCAAGGCTAATTCTCCCACGGTCATTCCATGCCGGATACAGATCGGTGCGATTCCGACAAAACTCAACGAACCGGGATGCGCCACAGGTCCCTCCACGACCTCGCCCGTAATTGGGTTGGGTCGATCCAAAACCACGAGGGGTATTCCGTTCCGCGCACATGACTGCATCGTAAGATACAGAGTAGAAATGTATGTATAAAACCGTGTTCCAATATCCTGAATATCGAACACAACCATCTCCGCCCCTTTGAGCATCTCCCGGGTCGGCGACCGAAATTCTCCGTAGAGACTGAAAACGGGAACTCCTTCGAATCGCTCACCCAAGTCAGGAAACAATTCACCCGCCGGATGATCCCCTGAAAATCCATGTTCCGGTCCGAGAATCGCGGTTATGCTTGCATGAGGCGACAGCAGCGAAACCAGATGCTGCCCCTCCGCATTCCGGCTTGTGTGATTGCACACAACCGCAATCCGTTTCCCCTTAATCATCTCCAGGCGCTCTGTCAGCAGAACCTCCAGGCCGGTCAGGACCCGCCCTGTGGCGTTCTCAATCACCGGTCCCGGCTGCGCCTGTGGAATCTGGATAGCCATGCCACACAGAATGACCGCCCATATCGTCTTGTACATCCTTGCCGATCACACCTCATAACTGTGACATTCCTTCACGACTTCCCAAAAACAATATCATGTTCGACACCCGCTGCGAAGTTTTAAATGTCCCGCCCGGTGAATATTTTGAAAATGCTTGCGTTTCGATGTCAATGGGGTTACACTTGCGCCAAAACCACAGTGCCTGAGGAGCTTCTATGATGGGAAAGGCCCACGAAAAGATCCGACGAATGCGTCATGCCTTGTCTCATAAAGAAGGAGATCGGGTCCCCGCCGGGGAATTCTTCTGGACCCAATTCCTCAACCGCTGTAAAGAAAAATGGGGAGAGGGATTCGATCCCTATCGCGAGTTCGATCTGGACTATGTGGTCATCAATCCGAACATGGACCCGAAAATCCAGCCGTTCAAAATCATCGAGCAGACGGGTGACGACATTGTCATTCAAACGGGATTCGGCGCAACCATTCGTCGTCGCGGGATTGTCCCCATGCCGATGTTTGAGGACTTTTCCATCAAAGAACCCGGGGACATGGCCCGGTTCGAGTTCGACCATCCGGCAGATTCGCGTAGATTCTTCCAAGGCGGCGACGACCAGATCAACTGTGTGGGAGACACGCTGGCCCGCGACATTCCGTCCTGGAAAGACCGTCTTGAGCCGTTTCTGGAAGATTTCGCGGTGTTCGGTTCCATCTGCGAACCCTTTGAATTTCTCTGGCGAATCATCGGCACGGAGAATGCGTTGATCTGGATGGCGAGTGAAACCGAACGGCTCATCGATTTTGTAGACCGCATCGGCGAATTTCTACTCTCCCTGGCAAAAGCGGAAATCGAGGCCGGAAAAGGACGACTTTCGGGGATGTACATTTGGGGCGATGTCGCCTATCGAAACGGAATGCTGTTCGGCCCGACATACTGGCGGAAGATATTCAAACCGCATGTAAAGAACCTGATAGAATTATTCCATGAAAATAATCTGATGGTAATTTATCATGGCTGCGGAAATGCCCGGGCTATTTTTGACGATTTCGTGGAAATGGGTCTGGACGCCTACAATCCGCTGGAAGCGAAAGCGGATTTGGATACGGTTGAATTGAAAAAGGAGTATGCCGGGAAACTCGCTTTCGCGGGCAATGTCGACGTTCGCGTGCTGGAGAGCGGGGATTTCAATAGGATCGAACAGGAAGTCCGATACAAGCTTCAGGCGGCGTACGGCGGAGGTTGGGTATTCCAATCCGATCATTCCGTCAGCAGCGAAGTGGACCCCGACTCGTATCGCTTTGCCGTTGACACTCTGCGAAAATATGGCTATTTCCCATTGAACTTGTAACGGAACCGGAAAGGAGATTCCCGATGCAGCGATATGGAATGGTAGTTAAAATCCGACCTGATTTCCTGGACGAGTATGTGCGCCTTCACGCGAACGTGTGGCCGAAGGTACTGGAAAAGATTACGGATTGCAATATCCGCAACTATTCCATTTATCATTATGGGGATTTACTGTTCAGCTATTATGAATACATTGGAGACGATTACGAGGCGGATATGAAAAAGATGGCCGACGATCCCACAACGCAGGAATGGTGGAAAGTCTGCACCCCCGGTTTCATTCCCGTCGAGCAGAGAGGCCCGAATGAGTGGTGGACCGAAATGAGAGAGATTTTCCACCGGGATTAGTCTTCCCTTTCCCACGGGGAGGTATTTCTCTTCTGTCTCTGTTGCCGGGAGAAACTTGGGGTGAGAGGATATTCCGGCTCTTTCTCGCAAACGACGCATGTAGTTGCACCGCAACGGTATACGGTTGTGCGCCCCTGGACCCGGTTCACTACCACCGGAACTCCCCCCAGCGTATCCTATTCACATTCTCATATGGAAATCTCAATCCGATATTTTTTGAAGGAATATAACCATGGCAAAAAACAGGCTCAAAGTTGGCGTGATCGGTGTAGGGGCCATTGCCCATGACCGCCACCTTCCCTATTGGAAGGAACTGGAGTCCGAAGGGCGCGTGGAGGTGATCGGGGTGTGCGATATCCTCCCGGAACGGGTGGAAATGATCGGCAGGAAATTCGAGGTGGAGAAGCGATATCGCAGCGCAGCGGTGATGTTGAGAAGCGCCGATTACGATATCATCGATATTTGCACCCAGAATCGCGGTCATGCGCCGCTGACCATCCAAGCCCTCGAAGCGGGCGCAAATGTGCTTGTGGAAAAACCCATGGCAATGAACGTTAAAGAATGCCGCGAAATGATTCGGGTCGCCCAAAAAGCAAACCGGAAACTCATGGTTGCCCAGCATCAGCGGTTTGAGGCTCGCTCCGAACAGATCAAAGAGGCAATCCGGCGCGGCGATCTCGGAGAAATCTATTACGCGCACGGGCAGGTGCTGCGGCGGCGAGGGATTCCCGGCTGGTCAAAGTTCCATATCAAGAAGGAATCGCGCGGCGGCCCGGTAATCGATATCGGTGTGCATGTGATCGACTTGGCGGTTTGGCTGATGGGATGCCCGAAACCGATGGCGGCATCGGGCAAGGTGTACCGGATGTTCGGCGATCGCGACGATCTGTGCAATGCCGAATGGGGCGAGAACTATGTAAAAAAAGAATTCGATGTAGAGGATTTTGCCGCCGCGTTTATCCGCTTCCAGAACAACATCACTATGTCGGTACAGGTTTCCTGGGCGGCCAACATTCCCGAAAGTGTCGAATCCCTCAACATTCTCGGTGACAAAGCCGGCGCAACGACGATTCCTCCGGCTATTTACGGCTATGGTCGCAACGCACTGACCAGTACTCGATTCGACTGGTTGCCGGAGCAGGAAGGTCACCGGATGGAGATCCGCCATTTCACAGAATGTGTTGAGAAAAACAAACCCGTCCTCGTGAAGCCCGAAGAATCTCTGGAGATCCAGAAGATCATCGACGCCATCTACGAATCGTCCCAGAAAAATCGGGAGGTATTGATCCGATAGATGCAGGGAACGGTTTTCCACCCATTTTCCCTCTCGGAGTGAGTTGGGTGACGGTCGTCAGTTGGGCAGACTGGGGCCACGCGGGTATGCACAACAAAGTACCGGACAACACGGCTGCCATAGTCGCTTAAACATGCGTTAGTCCAATTTGAGTGTCGCTGATAGGATTTACTCATTGGAAAACTGGAGAAAAGGATAGCGTGTAATTTCACCCGGCTCGGAGGAGATCGACCATGCCGAACATTTCCCGGTCTCAGTTGAGATCGGTCGTGACGGATATAGTGGAAAGGACCCCGATTGTCGATATCCACACGCATTTGTATTCCCCCGCGTTCGGGGATCTTCTGCTCTGGGGCGCAGATGAACTTTTGACCTACCATTACCTCGTTGCGGAAATGATGCGTCGTTCCCCCATCGGGTATGACGAGTTCCGGGCGTTCTCCACCCGCGAGAAAGCGAATCATATCTGGGAACATTTGTATCGGCTATCATCTCCCATTTCCGAGGCAGCACGGGGCGTTCTCACCGCCTTGCAGACAGTGGGGATAGACGTTTCCCGCGCCGATCCGGAAGAAATCCGTCAACAATTCAAGCACTGGACCGTCGAGGAATACGTGGATCTTGTGTTCCGAAAGGCGAACATCGAGTTTGTGGTGATGACCAACGACCCGTTCGATTCCAGGGAGCGGGCGCTCTGGGAGCAGAATATCCCGGTGGACTCACGATTCCGCGCCGCGCTCCGGATCGATCCGCTCCTGACTGACCTTTCGCGCGCCTGTTCCATTCTGTCGGAATTGGGTTATGCGGTTTCCACACGTTTGGATGATGTCACGTGTGCCCAAATTCGACGGTTCCTGCGGGTGTGGATCGATCGGATGGACCCGCTCTATATGGCGGTTTCGCTGCCGCCCACTTTCTGTTTCCCCACGGATGATCCGGTGCGACGAATGCTCGATTCCTGCATTCTACCGGTTGCCCTCGATCGGGAACTGCCGCTGGCGTTGATGATCGGTGTCAAAAGACAGGTGAATCCGCACCTGCAACTAGCCGGAGACAGTGTCGGCAAGGCGGGCACACAGGCAATTGAAAACCTGTGCGTCGCTTATCCCGACAATCGCTTCCTGGTCACCATGCTTTCGCGCGAAGACCAGCATCAATTGTGCGTTACCGCTCGGAAATTTCGAAACCTGATGCCGTTCGGTTGCTGGTGGTTTCTCAATGTGCCCAGCCTGATCCGCGAAATTACAATGATACGGCTGGAGCTATTAGGCTTCAGCTTTATTCCACAGCACTCTGATGCACGTATTCTCGATCAACTCTTGTACAAATGGGCGCATTCACGAAAGATTGCTGCCGAGGCCCTTGTCGAGAAATACACCGATTTACAGCGGACCGGCTGGTCCATAACGGAGGAGGCCGTGACGCGGGATGTTCGGGATCTTTTTCGGGACAATTTCCTGCGGTTTGCGGGGCGGTTGTAAAAAAGAAAACGGGGAGGAAAACAGGCAGAAGAAAGTGCCCACGCTTTTAAAAATCCCTCCCCCCAAGATCGGGCGAGGTGAGGTGGAGTTGAACTCGTTGCACTGACTGACTCCACCGATTTAGATTACTTCAAAAACACTCAATGTCTACACCGAAACGAAATGTTGTTGCCGAGCTGAAGAGACTGGGGCTTTCGGATGACTTGG
>JAKPRU010000978.1 GCA_029557025.1 Candidatus Omnitrophota bacterium
AGCTACTTTGGGAAGAATTATCGAGGAAGCGCGCCGCATTGTCGCCGACGCGCTTGTGAATGGAAAAGCGTTACGAATCCAAGGAGGTAAAATCCAGGTGACCGAAAAACGCAAATTTCAATGTGCCGATTGTTCCCACGAGTGGGAAGTTCCGTTTGGAACGCAACGACCAAGCACCTGTCCGCAATGCGGCAGCATCAATCTTCACCGGCTAAACCCTGGTCCAGGACGTGGCGCATGTACGGGAAGAGGCCGCCGTGGTCGCGGAGGCCCCAATCAAAACGGCCCAAAAGGAAGAGAACGAGTGCAGGCCGGCAAACCGTAACCAGGCACCTCCCTGGAAAGGAAAGAATCAATGACGCGATTTGCTGTTGCATCAGAGGATGGAATCACAATAGCCGGCCATACTGGCCGCTGCCGGCATTTTGTGGTGTTCGACGTGGAGGACGATACGCCGAAACTGGTTGAGGTTCGAACCAATCGATTCACGGCGCACGCCTTGGGCCAATGCGATCCGGGCAATGAACCGGCTCACAACCGCGAACAGCACGGCCACGGTAGTTTGTTGGATGCATTGAATGATTGTCAGGCATTGGTTTGCCGCGGAATGGGGCAGCGATTGGTCGAGGATCTGCTTACCCGCAATATTACTCCCGTTTTCTGTGAGAAATCTATTATGGCAGAAGCGGCGCAACAATACGCACGAGGGGAATTACTCCCCGGGCGAGTCAATCGGTGTTCACATTCCTGATTTTGCCGGTTCATCTATGTGATCCTGGCGAGTGCCGAAACCACACGGCCGGTGATTCGATAGGGTGTTAACATCCCTCCCCTGAAGACCGGGGGAGGTGAGGTGGGGGGTTGACCCGATAATACGAAACAAATTCCCCCATTTGTTCCGAACGACAACACATGCCGGAACTCCTCACGCGCAGTACACTATCTCTCTTACCACACTCACTGAGGTCCTGTGAATGAAACAGCTGCAACTTCATGTCGGAATCAAAACCGATCCGATTGAATACCGATATTCATACGAATGGCTGTTCCGCCTTCTGGCCGAGGAGGGGATTCATTACGCGCAGTTGGGGACATTTCACGAAATCTATTCTCTGCCGGATAGGTATTTCCTGAACCTCAAAAAACAGGCGGAGGATTTCGGCGTTGTCATTCATAGTGTCTTTTGCGCGCACCGCGAAATGGGCGGATTCTTCCGCGAGGAACCGGGCTGGGATGATCTGGCTCGCCGGGATTTCGGACGATTGATTGAGGTCGGCGCTGTGCTGGGTGCGGCCTCCGTCGGCTCCAATGCCGGCTCTGTGCTGCGAGACCGTATGGGGACTAAGCCGGCGGGCATTCGGCGATATATCTCCGAAATGAAACAATTCATGCACTATGCGAAACACTGTGGGGTTCCCTGGCTGACCGTCGAGCCGATGTCCTGTCTTGCCGAACCGCCGACGCTCCCCGAAGAAATCCGGGATATGGCGGAGGAACTCATTCAGTATCACCGGGAACACCCCGATGAAACCTCCATGTTCGGCTATTGCTCCGATGTCAGCCATGGATACGCTGACCGGAACCGGCAGGTTCGAGCCGATCATGTCGAACTTCTAACAGCCTCATTTCCTTACCTTTACGAGATCCATCTGAAGAATACGGATGAATGCTATGATCGGACTTTCGGATTCTCGGAAGAAGAAAGGAAACGGGGCATTATACAAATCGATAAGATGCGAGACCTGATCCTTGCTCATGCGGACGAGATTCCAGTGGACACGATTATCGGCTACTTCGAGATCTCCGGCCCGAAACTGGGCCGCGATTATTCCGATCCCCTCCTGGAGACCAACCTGCGGGAGTCTCTGCGTTATTTGAGAGATACATTTGTTACCCCCAGTGCATCAGTCCCCACCTCCAGCCCGTCCGTCCTCACCCCCAGCCCCTCTCCAAGCATGGAGAGGGGAGCCGAGGAGATTGGCTTGCCCCCTGTTCTTCCGGGAGAGGGTCGGGGTGAGGGAGGTCCGCCCCAGATCGAAATCGCCCCATCCATGATGTGCGCTGATCTCTGCCATTTTGAGGAAAGCGTTCGGCGACTGGAGCGTGAGGGTATTCACAGCCTTCATTTCGACATGATGGATGCCCATTTTGTCCCAAACATGCCTGTCGGTCTCGACCTTCTCAAGCAGATTCGTCCCAGGACCGACTGTCTCTTCGATGTTCACCTGATGGTGGAAAACAATGACTTTTTTATCGAGCAGCTCGCGCAAATCGGTGTGTCTCGAATCTCAGTCCATGCCGAGTCCGCTGTCCATCTGGACCGGACTCTGGCCCTCATTCGAGAAAAGGGAATCAAGGCCGGTGTCGCGCTGAATCCGGCCACACCGCCGACTGTTCTTTCATACATCCTGAACCGTCTCGATTTCGTACTGGTCCTAACCGTGAATCCGGGATTTTCCGCGCAGACCATGGTCCCGTTCGGCATCCGCAAAATCGCCGACTGCCGCGCATTCCTGGACGCACATAATTTAAGAATCCCGACCCAAGTGGATGGAAATGTCAGTTTCGAGAATATCCCGCAGATGGTGGCGGCCGGAGCGGATATCCTTGTGGGCGGAACCAGCAGCGTCTTTTCAAAGACCGGCTCCATTCGGGAGAACATCCGCCGTATGCGCGATGCCATTACAGAGGGGCTACAGCAGCGTTCCCGTGCATAAACATCCGGCCTATCGTTGTGCGCCCCGCTTGTCTGTTATCGGTGTCTGTCGGTGTCCGTTCGCGTCTGTCTGTGACTGTCTGTGTTTGTCCACCGCGTCCACCAAGTCCACTTGGTCTACTTGGTCCACTCTGTCCACTCGGTTTCCCTCACTCAAACCTCACCAGGTGATAATCCTTCCCTGTCCTGAGAACCAGGTATGGCCCGTAAAGCAAGTCTTCCGTTCGTACAATCCGCTCGATATCGGCCTCGCGTTTATTGTTGATATACACTCCACCCTGTGTAATCTTGCGCCGCGCATCGGATTTGCTCGATGCGCCCTGTGCCTGAAGAACAAAACCCACCAGGTTGATCCCTTCCCGCAGCGCAGACATGGGGAATGATACAGATGGGGCAAATCCGAAAATATCGTCGAAATCCTCTTTCGTTGCCTCTTCCAGGTTGCCCCCGTACAGAAACTCCGCGCATTTCCGGCATTTTTCGGCGATTCCTTTGCCGTGCAGAATGGCGGTTGCCTCCCACGCGAGACGTTTTTGAGGGATCCGCGCTTCAGGCCGTTTTTCCCGTTCGGCGTCCAAACTCAGGATTTCCTCTTCCGGCAGAAATGTATACAGCCGCAGCAAACGCGCCGCATCCACATCCGCCATGCGCACCCAGTATTGATAATAGTCGTATGGCCCAGTCTTTTCTCCATCCAGCCACACCGTACCGAGGTGCGCTTCGCTTTTGCCGATCTTCTTGCCGTCATGGGTCAGGATCAGCTTGAATGTGATTCCATGGACCGTCTTCGACAGCAGACGGCGGGTCAGGTCGATTCCCGCCGTGATATTCCCCCATTGGTCGCTGCCGCCGATCTGGAGGACACAGTTGTATTCCCGGCAGAGATGATAAAAATCATAAGCCTGTAACAGCATGTAGCTGAATTCCGTGTAGGAGATTCCAGCCTCCCGCTCTTCGAGCCTTCGTTTGATCGACTCCCTGGCAATCATCGCGTTCACGGAAAAATGTTTGCCGACATCGCGCAGAAACTCGATATAGCTGAATTTCCCCAGCCAATCCATATTGTTGACAACCAGCCCCGAATGTTCACCCTCAAACGAGACAAAGCGCTCCATTTGTGTGCGGATTCTCTCCGTATTAGAGGCCAATGTATCCGCCGTGAGCATCTGCCGTTCGGCATCCTTGCCGCTGGGATCGCCGATCATTCCGGTCGCCCCGCCCACGAGAAAAATGGGCCGGTGTCCCGCGCGCTGAAAATGCGCCAGCGCCATCATCGGAATCAGGTTGCCCACGTGAAGGCTTTCGCCGCTCGGATCGAATCCGCAATACAGCGTGATCCGTTCCTTTTCCACGAGATCGTAGATCCCCGGATCCGTGACCTGCTCGATGAATCCCCGACGTTCCAGTTCTTTTACAACGTTGCTCATGGCGTTCTCCTGAGAAAGTTCCCTCACAACCGTCATTCCGAGGAGCGAAGCGACGTGGGAATCTCGTGGTTTGAACGCGTCAGCCTGAGATCGCCACGTCGCAGCCCTTCGCAGACTCCGGGCTGCTCCTCCTAAGAAAGTTCGCCCATCGACAGGCAGAGACGCCTGTCCCACCAGTGGGCCAGGCGTCCCTGCCTGGCAAAGAAGGGCGGGAAGCACACTTTCTTCTTCCAATCACCGGCCCCGCGGAGTTGCGCTCGCGATGACGGGATCGCCACGGCCCCGCGAGGCCATGTATTCCTTATCCAATCACCGGCACTGCCGGTCTGCCGCTCACGATCTCGCAAGGAAGTGAATTTTGAATCTACAGAGATCACTCATATCAGACAAGGCAGCATTCCTTTGTCCACAGCATCCCCAATTCAAGGCGACGAGGGGCGGGAACGGCGAGGCTCCTGAAACTGCCTCAAAACGCATCGGACAGCGCACAATTTTCTCCCCCAAAGATTGGGAGAGATACAGGGGGGGTTGAATCTGATGAACTCGTTACCCCCACATCGCTTCTCTGGTCTTTATGACAGAACGTATGTTCCCTACACTGTATGCGCCATGTTATACGTAAGTGCAAAGGATGGTATGCCATGCGCTTTTGGAAACGCAAATCCCGCGAGGAAGAATCCGCCGATGAAGGAGAAATCCTGGACAGCGAGGAATCTTTCGACGAGGAGGGAATCGAGGAACTGTCTCCCGAAGAAGAGGCGGAAGCGGCCGAGCCGGAAGAACCCCTGCCGGAGCTGGAAACCTCCTGGCGCGAGATTGCCGTGCTGATTCCGTGCTTCAATACGGGGAAAGCCGTCTACGATGTGATTATGGAAGCCGCGGAATACGCAGGAACCATTCTTTGCGTCAATGACGGCTCGACAGATGACACGGTGGATTGGATCCGCAAAACCTGTGCAGAGTTGATCGGCTGGCCCCGCAATCGGGGCAAAGGGTATGCGCTCACCGCCGGATTTCGAGCGATGTGGGAGAAGCCCGGCTGGAAAGTCCTGATCACCATGGATGGGGATGGGCAGCATGTGCCGGGGGATATCCCCTATCTTGTCGAGGCGTATGAACAAACCGGCGCGGATATTGTGGTCGGCACGCGGGATTTTACCCTGCCGGGAATTCCCTTTCTGCGTCGATGGTCCAACCAGCGCAGTTCCAGGTGGATCGGCAAGAAGACGAATCTTCCTTTGACCGATTTCCAATCCGGGTATCGGCTGTTTTCCCGTCGGGCCGTGCAAATGCTCGCACCCCGCATGACCGGCGGACTGTTTGAACTGGAAACCAGCATGTTGATTCTTGCCGACCGTCTTGGCTTGCAGATCACCGAATGTCCAATTACCACAATTTACGACCGCGATTCCTCGAAGAAATCTTCCTGGCGTGCCATTCGGGATAGCCGACGGATCTATCGCGCCGTAAAAAAAACCCTCAAGGAGTGCGAATACCTCCTTCCGGAATCGGAATGACATCCCGCGCCTACCGAAAGTAACTGTCTTGGAACGCGCGGATAGAACTGAAACCTCTCCCCCAAAGATTGGGGGAGACACAGAGGGGGTTGAAGACAAATAGCATCGAACAGAGGGCCGCCCGGTGAAACGAGTCCTGATCTCAGTCCCGGTACTCCTGACGATCATTCTCTCGCTCTATGTACTCTTTCATTTCGTGTTTATCCGCGATGAAATGCGGATTCAGAGACAAATCGAGAAGGGAAGAATTGCGATTGAAAAAGAGAATCTCTTCGGACTTGCAGGACTTATATCCGACAAATACAGAGGGAGTGTGGGGGCAGAGAAGTCCGAACTCCTGGGATATGTACACCAGTTGTTCCAGATGTCGGACAACATCAAGATTCGGATTCATTCCATAGAGATTCATGTAGACAATGCGGAGGCAGAGGTAGTTGTGCAGTTCAGTATGACCGGGACACTGGACGGTAACGATTTTTCGGGAGTCTGGTCCGGCGATGCGGAACAAATCGGATTACGCTTTGTCAAAGAAAATGGTGCATGGCAGGTCGTCGAAGTAACGGAACCGGCACGGATGCGATCCCGTCCTTAATGTTCGCTCTGCTCGCCCTGTTCATGCCTTTCACCGGGGGATTCCCTTACCGCTAACGGAGAGGGTTGAGGTGCGGGCTTTTCCAGGTTGGACAGGCGAACCCGACGCGCCGGATGAGACCGGTGGGACACGCGTCTCTGCCTGTCAAAGGCCGGAACAAGCAAAAAAAAGGCCCCATGACATTGCGATTCGCATCCGGTTGTCGTACTCTCTCCTCTGGACTTTTAGACAGGCTCTTGGGGGTGAGCAACGACCTGTCCGGCTGTTGGAACGCGGAATCGGCGAAGGACCTTTGATGAAAGGAAACGAGTCCCGATCGGCCCAGCTCAGCTATAAAGACCTGCAACAGATTTTGCAGGTCTCCAAACTTCTCTGTTCTGATCTTGATCTCGAAACGGTATTGCGGAAATTGCTGGCTGTAGCAGAAGATGTCATGATGGCGGAGGCGTGCAGTATCTGGCTGGTGGAGTCGGGAACGAGCGACTTGGTCTGCGAAATCGCCACCGGACAGGTCGGCCGGCAAATCCGCCAGGTTTATCGCTCCAAAAGAGGACAGGGCATTATTGGGTGTGTTGCCGAATCCGGGACTCCGCTGTTGATCCCGGATGCATACCGGGACCCGCGATTCAATCCCACCTTTGACCGGGAAACCGGATTTCGGACCCGTTGCGTACTTACGGTTCCGCTGGTCGCGCGCGGCAAATTGATCGGTGTGGCGCAGGTACTCAATAAGCGTGACTCCTCCGGCAAAGAGGCCGTGTTCGATGAGACCGATCTGCTGAAATTCGAGGCCTTCGCGGATCACGCTGCAATTGCCCTTGAAAACGCCCACCTGCACCGTGAAATCCTGGAACAGAAACTCCTCGAAAAGGATGTCGATTCCGCCAAGGCCATCCAGGATTCCTTTCTTCCGCATACCTTCCCGAACCCCCGGGGATTTGTATTCGCTGCGCGAAGCGTGCCGACTATGGGAATCGGGGGGGATTTGTATGATGTCTTTGAACTGGAGAACAACAAGATCGGGGTTGCCATTGCGGATGTCTCCGGCCATGGGGTCTCGGCGGCCTTGTACATGGCCCGGACCTTGTCCGAACTCAAGCATATCGCGCACCGATACGACCGGCCTTCGGAATCCATCAAGAAGTTAAATGCGGTTCTCTCCGAGCAATTTGTCGGTGGGCGCTTTGTGACCCTGTTGTATTGGGTTCTCGATGTGCAGACCGCCAGGTTGACCTACGCGGGGGCCGGGCATCCTCCAGCGCTCTGGTACAAAGCCGACGGGACCATGCAATACCTGCAAACCTCCAAGGGTATGCCGATGGGCATTTTCGATAACGCCGAGTATTCCGATGAAACCATCCAGCTCCATCCGGGCGACCGTCTGTTGATGTATACGGATGGAGTGATTGAAGCGTTCAACAGCAAGGGTGAACCGTTGGGGCTGGAGGGTCTCAAGCGTATCGTCTCCAGGCACTGCGGCAGCCCCGAGGACCTGATTCGCCGCGTGTACGATGGTGTCTATGCCCACGCATCGAGTGATGAACCCCTGGATGATATTGCGATGGTCGCCCTGGAGATGACCGCATTGCCTCCCGGAGATCCCTGAACCTCCGGGTGAGATTCGTCCCCACCAAGTCAGGCGTCTCTGCCTGTCTAGCTCTCTCCGCCTGTCACAGATCGCACAACCGCTTAACCTCCTCCAACAGCGCATCTTCCGCATCCGCCTGCGGAACCCGTTTCACAATCTCGCCCCGCCGAAACAACAGGCCCACTCCCCTGCCGAATGCAATTCCCACATCCGCGGCTCGCGCTTCCCCCGGCCCGTTGACCTCACATCCCATAATCGCGACATCCAACGGTTCGGTGATTGTCTCCAACCTTGCGCCCAACCGTCTGGCCAAAGACAGAATATCTGTGTGACATCGCGCGCAGGTCGGGCAGGATATCAGCCGGACTCCTCTCGCTCTCAATTCCAGCGCCCGAAGAAGATCGGCAATCGACCGCAAGAAACCGGTCGCATCCTCATTACCCGGCAAGCGTACACACAATTCCGAACCCGGCCAGTCAACGAGCATTGACGCCATCGCGAGCAGGGCCTGCGGCAGGAGTTTTCTCACCAGTTCTCCCTCTATCACAATCCGATCGCATGGCAACGGAAAATCCGAGAGTGGGCGCACAAGGTCACTCTCTTCCCGTATCCAAAAGTCTTCTCCCTCCAAATTTTCGATTTCGCAGACTTCATCCGCCAGGCCGAACGGAAGATTCTCGGCTGCGCTTAGATCTTGCTGCGGAACGGCGACTTTCAGTTTCACGTCCATTTTCCGGCATCTCCGCGAGGATGATACATCTCTTACCGACACGCAACAGGCACGCCGGTGTTCTTGTTCCTCTATTGAAAGCAGGGCCGAATAGCCCCGGATCACGGTTTCCGACACAAAAGCATGATATTCCGACCCCATCCGGGAAACCATTTGACGGCGTTTCGCAGAAAGCAATCGACCGGAATCAGTTTTCGGCTCCGGTTCTCCGGCGGCAAAAGCAGATATACACCCTGCATGTTCTCTACCTTAAATCCGACTTGTTCGACTAATTGTCGGATCCCGTTCCGTTCATATTCCCTGTAATGTGTCGGATCCTCAAGAACGTTTCGGCCGATTAGACGCGAGATCCGATTCGATAAACGATTGATATTGGGCACGGTCAGAAACAGATATCCGCCCGGTCGAATCATCTGGTAAGCCACTTGCAGCGCTCCAACATCATCCGCTACGTGTTCGATTACCTCGCTGATGATCGCGCCGTCGAAAGAACCGCTTTCATAATGATCCGCAACATCAAAAAGGCTCATGACCTGAAACTGTCGGTTGGCTCGGCTCGCATTGATGACCCTCGCGATTTCCACGTAGTCTTCATTGATATCCACGGAAACGCAGGAGATCTCTTCCGGAAGCATTCTTTCGATTATGCCCCTTCCCGAACCGAGAACGATCAGAGACAAGGGGTGTCGCTTGATCACCTCCAGGGAAACCTGTTTATACCTGGAGTACCACGCAGGCTCGAACCGGTAGCGTCTGCTGAGTTCTCTATACTCCTGCTTGGTGAGTTGCAAAACGTCCTTTTTCCACATGGAAGAGACCTTTTCCGCGTCATCGGGATATCGGGAAATCGCTTACCGTCGAATCCGGCTCAAAGAATCTCGAGAATGATGGAATGCGTCCGGTGATCCTTGTCGAATGGGATTCGAATTTCGATGCGTCCTTCTTCCGGTTCCGCGCGGCCATCCTTGCGGTAAGGATTGTGGGGAAGCGCGGGCCAGTGCAACGAGGCCGTCTGAGGCAGTTTCAGTCGATATCCCGCATACGTCAACATGCCTCCAAGTTCATCTGCCGACAGGTCAATCGCGGTATCCGCAAGGGGAACCGTCTTTCCCGAACCGGTCTGCAATTCCTCTCCTGCTTTGAGTGACCGTTCCCGGGAAAGGTTTGCCATGTTGGCCTCAATCAAGACAATCTGCGATTTTTCCGAGGGACGAGGCAGAAGAGTCAGGTGCGCAGCGACCGGCAGATCGCTGTTCTGCGTCGATTCCAGGCGGATTTCCAGAATTCTGGGGTCCTTGATATCCACTCGGATCGAGCATTGTTCGGGTCCATACGTGAGATCCAATCCCAGGGCGTCCTTGTGGATCAGCACCGCCTTGCCGGGTACGTGATACAGTTCCCCTTTCGGGACAAAATCCGGTTCTGTGTCGCCGGGGGTGTGCTTCAGCAGCGATGGATCGCCGACGGTGAAGTTGCTCCAGGCGGGTTGTAGTTTCGTATTCCCGCCTCCGAGGATCAGACCGACCTTGTCGTGGAAGATGCTCACGAGGTTCTGGCGGTCCTGTATCCAGCGCGAGGTGGGAACGGGTGCAGTGTAAGCCGACAGGCACACAAACCAGGGTCCCCGGCGCAGGGTGAGGGCCTTCTCCACGCCCCCCTCGGTCAGTATGTATTTATCCGTAGACCCCTGCTCTGCGATAGGCCCCTCTTCTCCGTACAGCAACAGTGAAGCCATCAAATCGGCAGGGAGATCGTTCATCCCATTCCGGAGCAATTGCTGTTCGAGGTCCTCCTGACTCGGAGACTTGTCGCGAATCCCCGCGATATCCTCTGCCGACAGCCGACTCAGGCCATACTTGATCCATTGGCGTTTCAGATACGCACGCCCGATCGGGGTAAAAGTGAAGCCGACATTTCCCGGCTCCACCCCGGCGTGATACGGGTTCCGCTCATCGATAGTCTCCACAGATTCTCCGGTGGGATAGGTAAAATACCAATGGAGTTTCGCGCCTCGCTCCAGCGCGGGAAGCACCCGTTTGTCGTCCGACATGGCGTAATAAGTCCCCAGCGCATCCAGATACACATAATTGTAATTCACCACCGGCCCGCTGCCCTCGGACCAGTACCCGCCTTCGGCCTGTTCCTCCACAACACGCATCATAAACTCGGCGGCCTGCTGACACCATTCCGGCCGGCTGAGAACCTTTCCGGCAGTGTACAGGCCCATGGCATGGTGTGTGGGAATGTTGTGGACGTTCCGCAGTTGCGTTTCGCTGATTCCGGTGAATCCGAGGGTCAATGCTTTGCCCCATCGGTCTCGCCGGTCTTGCGGCATATCGTCGCGGATCAGGCCGAAAGATCGAATCCAGCGGGAGTAGATCCACGGCATATAGATCATTCCCCAAGTGCTTCCGTCTTTCTTGCGGAACTCCCACCTGCCTTTTTCGTCCATGTCCTCGATCAGCGCATCCCCCGCTCTCATGATTACCTCAAGCAGCTGTTTGTCTTTGAAATACGGGTTGTTTTCGGAGGGGATGGTGTAGGCGGCGGCGACCGCGAGCATCCGGTTCTGGTCCGTCGAAAGCCAGATTCCCTCGCCGAATCGCCCCGTTTCAGGATCGTATAGTTTGAGAATGTCCGGGACCTGCCTCACCAGCGCGCCGATAAGGACTTCCTTATACTTGAGTTCCGAGGACTCCGCGTTGACGACAATGGAGAAAAGCACGAATATCGCGGCCAGGAAAATCCGATGAAACATGGTTGATTCCTTTCTGTTGCGTCGCATGGAGGTCATACTATTGCAGAATGAGGAGAATGTCTTGGTGGATAGATCACCGAAAATGGGACCGATACGACCAATGGGAAC
>JAKPRU010000979.1 GCA_029557025.1 Candidatus Omnitrophota bacterium
AAAAACGGATCGTGATTACCCTGGATGGCACTACGGTTCTCGCGATCAATCCCCGGAACGGGAAACAATACACCTGGACAGCCAACGAAAAAGTACAGGTAGTAACTGATCCGTCCTTAAAACCGGTACAACCGGAAGACCCGGCGTTGTGGATCGTTACCTCACGCGGGAGGGTTTCTCTGGCAACCGCCAACCTCGAACCGGTTCAGGGATTTCCGGTATCCACCGGAGCCATGCTCTCGGCCGAACCCGCGGCGTTCGGGGAACGTCTCTATCTACCCGACCAGGATACCTCCATGCATGTTGTATCTCCCGACGGTTCATACGAAGTCCGGTCTATGCCCTACACCGACGTTCTGCGCTCTCCGCCGTCATTCATTCTTGATGACAACAACCCGCTCATGGGCGTCTACCCCAAGGGATTCTTTTCCGAACTCTGGCTCATGAATGAATCGGGCGCACCGCTAACCGGCTGGCCCGTATCGGTTTCGGGAATTGCGTTCGGCTCGCCGACCCTCTTTACCGCCGACCAGGACCTCTTCATGGCTTTTATAACCCAAGCGGGCGATCTCACCGTATTCACGGACCGGGGCTCGCTCAAATCAGGGTTCCCCGTAACCATTCCCGGCGTATTTTATGCCCAGCCGGTATTTTGCGGGACCTGGCTGTGGGTCCTTTCCGCCGGCGGTAGACTCTACCGCATCGGAATGGATGGGCGGTATACCTGGAGAGACATACCCGATCTGACAGCTGAAAACGCCGTCATACGGACTCACGATGTTACCGGGGACGGGACTCCCGAGATCTTTGTTACCGGAGACGCAAATGCCCTCTACGGATTTACCCGGGAACTTGAACCGCTCGACAATTTCCCCCTTCCCGCCTGGGGGACTCCCTGGTTTGGCGATATAAACGGTGACGGAATCGCCAACTGCTTTGCCGTCGGTATGGACTATCGTCTCTACGGCTGGCAGCTGCGCTAGGAGGATTTCATGGTACGACAAAAAATTTCCATCATATTGCTGGGCACACTGCTGGCACTGACGGTCTCGTGCGCATCGCTGCAGAAAGACACACTCGCGTCAACCGTCGACGACGGCCTCTCGGGGGATATCGCTGACATTGCCGCGTCCATTGTC
>JAKPRU010000992.1 GCA_029557025.1 Candidatus Omnitrophota bacterium
TTTGAATCCCGGCGACATCCTCGTCGTTGATGCGGATAGAGAGATTCTCTTCCAGAACTCCAATCAATTCCATTATGGCGACGGAATCCAGCCCCAGTTCCGATATTCCGGTCTCTGGAGTGACTTCCCCCGGTTCTTTCAGACTGACGTCGTAAACGGCAGCTCTGAGTACTTCAATGAGTTGCTGATCGGTGTTTTCCATTTTGAATTTAAAGTCCCATTCTTGGAGCCCTGGCGTGTGCGAGCCCAATCTCTGCTCAAAGATCCGAAGTATTGCCGCGCAGAGTGTGTAAACCCGGGAATCAACGAAGGGCCAGTCCTTCTGCCGCCGGAGATCCCAGCCCGCTGCCTCTGCAGCCCAACAAACCTCCTTCAAACAGAGCCTTGGTTCTCCTGCGTTGCAGTTTGCCGCTGGAAGTTTTGGGAATGGATCCGCGGCCGACGAGCACGACCTGGTGCACGGCCAGCCCGAAGGCCGATCGCACCTGTTCACTGATGACGCGGGACAGTTCCGCATGATCGGTCATGGCGGTTTCCGCGATGATAATGAGCTTCTCGGTGGAATCGCCGTTGACGGAGAAGGCCACGACACTCCCTTTGCGGATGCCGGCGATCTCCTCCACAATCCATTCGATCGCCTGCGGCGGGTAGTTGCGTCCATTGATAATGACCAAATCCTTCTGTCTTCCGGAAACGTAAAGATCTCCATCGAGGAGAAAACCAAGATCACCGGTGTGAAGCCATCCGCCCTTCAGCAATTGGCGCGTCGCTTCCGGATTCCGGAAATAGCCGGGTGTGACACTCGGTCCCCGGAATACAATTTCGCCCACGCGGCCCTCCGGGAGCGGCCGACCCTCCGGGTCCTGAATCATGACTTCGTGTTCCGGAAAAGTCTTTCCGCACGAAACAAGCTCAAACCTGTTTTTCGCGTCCATGGGCTCTTCATCGGAGAGGAGGGGACGGGCAATGTTTTGCTCTTCATAGGCCCGGCGGTCGATTACGAGCTTTTTCATCGGATGGTGC
>JAKPRU010001010.1 GCA_029557025.1 Candidatus Omnitrophota bacterium
CATCGATTACCGCCTCCTCCTCGACGAATTAAAATTAAAAGGCTCCTGACCTGTAAATCGGTCCTTTTGCTTGTTGACTCCCGGAAACACGTGGACTACACTACCGCGTTGACTCACTCTGTATTCATCGTACAAAAGCCGCAGGAGGTTGCCATGAAACAGAACAGGTCCACCGGGTTTCCCGCAAGATGGATTCTGCTTTCCCTACTCGCGCTGGCGCTGGTTCTTCCGTTCAAAGGATATTCTGCCACGGCTCCGGGCGATCTTGCGAAGTCGCTTGTCCGGACTTCCGGCAAGAATACGGGAATCTGCTCGATCCTTGGGTGCGATGACGGAAACTTGGCAGTGGAGATGGTCCATGTCGGCAGCTTCCTTGTCCACGTGCAGGATCCCCGACAATCGGCAGTGGACACCGTCCGAAAGATCGTCGATGCGGAAGGAATCTATGGAACGCAAGTCGTTGTCGAGAAGGGGGCGCTCAAGCCCCTGCCTTATGCCGACAATATGATCGACCTGGTTCTCGCGATCAATCTCCGTGATGGCGACCTTAAAGAAATCTATCCGAAGGAGATTCTTCGTGTGCTTTGCCCGGAGGGAACCGCTGTCCTGGGGGGTCCCAAGGACAGTCTTTCCGCGAAAGTTCTGAAGAATTGGCTGAAGGAAGCCGGGATTGACAACTCTTCCAACATCAAAGACGAGGATCGCATTCTGGTTATGATCCATAAACCGCCTCTAGAGGGTGTGGATGATTGGAGTCACTGGGAACACAGCCCGGATAATAATCCGGCCTCCACGGATGCGCTGATCAAAGCGCCCTATATGACCCAGTGGTTCGGCAAACCCTATTACATTGCCATGCCCGCAATCACCACCGCGGCAGGCGGGCGGGTCTTTATTGCCATGGGCCATATCGCCCACCATCAACGCGAAGAACTCTGGCTCAACACCCTTCTTGCAGAGAACGGATATAACGGCTCACTTCTCTGGAAACGTAAACTGCCGGATGGATATCTCGCCCACCGGTCGGCCTTTATTGCCACGGATGACAAGTTCTACCTGATCGATCCCACCGGAACCGGTTGCCTCGTGCTCAACGCACAAACCGGCGAGGAAGTGGATCGCATCTCCATCGCAGAAGCCAATGGCGAATGGAAATGGATCGCCCTTCAGGACGGCATTCTCTATGCACTGGCGGGGAAACAGAGAGATCCCGCCGAAACCACAATTGTCCGTAGTCCGTATACCAGCTGGAGCTGGGGAGAACTGAGCCGAGGCTATTACGAAAAAAAGGTCCCCTGGGGGTTCGGCGAAACCCTGGTGGCGTACGATACCCGTAGAAAGAAACTGTTGTGGACTCACAAGGAAGAACAGCCGATAGACTCCCGCGCCATGACCATGGGAGGCGGGCATCTGTTTTTCTATGGGCCGGATTCTCGGATCGGATGCCTTGATATTAAGAAGGGTGAGGTGATTTGGACAAACGAAGATCCGAAAATCCGCGCCTTGATCGAAGAAGAAGGTCGCGGGCTGAGCTCCACACCCGGATTCAAAACCACCTGTATATGTATCTATACCCCCGACGCTCTGTACTATCAGGGCCAGACTTTGATGAATGTGGTGGCCGTATCGACTAAAGACGGCTCCCTGATGTGGCACAGAAAGAAAACTTCCAGTAATCCGAATATTCTTTATGCGGACGGCAAACTCCTGGTGGGAATCGGGCCGGAGGGCAGCACCCTGATGGTCGATCCGCTGACCGGCGAAACCATCAAGGATCTCGGTTTCGCCAAACGCTCCTGTGCCCGACTTACAGCGACCCCGGATTCGTTCTTTGTCCGCGGGATGCCGGAAGGACTTACCCGGTATGATCGCAACCTCAAAAAGATTTTCTACAACGGCGCATTTCGACCGTCCTGCAACGATGGGGTGATCGGCGCGAACGGCCTGTTGTATTTGGGGCCGTGGGCTTGTGACTGCAATCTGTCTCTCATGGGTCGCGTAGCCTTATGCTCGGCAGGCGATTTTCAGTTTAATGTGAAAGCGACGGAATCGGATCGACTGGAAGTCGGAAGCGGGGACTTGTCCCGTGTGGCTGATTTCGAGATGGACGACAACGACTGGAGTGTCTATCGTGGGAACAATCACCACAGCGCCTCCACAAAAGTGCCTGTTGCCGAACAAACCAGCAAGATCTGGGAGTTCGTGCCGGAGCGGCAGTTCAGTCCATCCGCCGCGACAGCGGCCGGCGGGTTGCTTTTCCTGGGCGGCGATGACGGTAAAGTCCGTGCCTTGGATGCGGCCACGGGCACGATAGTTTGGACATTTCTGACCGGCGGTCCCGTAACTCAACCGCCGACTCTTTGGAATGGCCGCGCCTATATCGGTTCCGGAGACGGATACATCTGTGCCCTGGAGGCCGCGACCGGCCGGTTATTGTGGCGGTTCCGAGCGGCCCCGGTCGAGCGGCGTATCATGGTTTACGGATCGCTCTGCTCCACTTGGCCGGTCAACAGCGGAATCCTTGTTGAGGACGGTGTTGTGTATGCCGCAGCGGGTATTATCGACTATGACGGCACATATCTCTATGCGCTGGATGCCGTCACCGGTGAGATCATTTGGCAGAACCATTCCAGCGGCCATCTGGATAAGGAACTCCGTAAAGGCGTTTCCGCCCAGGGAGTACTTACCTCGGCGGGCGGACGGCTCTGGATGCCGGGCGGGAATATCATCTCACCCGCTATCTATGACTTGAAAACCGGCGAGTATCTCGGAAAAGGCCCCGGCAACGGTGCGCCGGATATGAACGCCAATCG
>JAKPRU010001014.1 GCA_029557025.1 Candidatus Omnitrophota bacterium
GATCCGGAAAAAGGGTCTGGAAGAATCCGGCAAAGGACACTTGCGGGTATATCCGGATCCACTTTCCCCTTATGCCTATCGGGATGTCCTCGACCGGTTGCTGGATGAAACGGGAGTTTCACGGCCTGTGCGCGTTAAGGGCAGGCATGACGAACCCCTTTGGGGAGTCAACATGCGAAGCGTGGAATACGCCGGTCGGCGACTGGTCAGCCTGATAAACCTTTCCCGTGATAGGAAGACCGCGTGTCTGTCAGCAAAGATCCCCGTGAAGCATATGTTCGACCTTGTCGGCCATGTAGATATGGATAATGCCGTAGAACTGAACCCGCTCGAATACGTTCTTTTAAGGCTGGATATCACGGAGTAGGAAACCGGTCTGGCATACAGCCTTGGGGTCATGAAACGTAGTTCATATTCCAATCGGTCACTCTGATGCAGGGCGGGGAACCGGCCGCTTTATGCTATGATTCCGGGAATATCAGATACAGGGCCTTATATGATCAAACGGGTTCGCGTACATATTTCCGGGGTCGTGCAGGGTGTCGGATTTCGTCCCTTTGCCTACGGGCTGGCAACGCGCCTGGGACTGACCGGACATGTCCGGAATGATCCCTTGGGCGTGGTCATCGAGATCGAAGGCAGTGCGGAAGCCGTGGGTGAATTTCTCTCCTGTCTTGAGGCCGAACCACCGCGCCTGGCTACGATACAGCGAATCGTGCAGCAGGAACTGATGCCGGCCGGTTCCAATACCTTCTCCATCCTTGACAGCGGGGAAATCGGGGGACGCGATGTCCTGATCGCTCCGGACGTGGCAACGTGCGAAGAGTGCCTCCAGGAGATGTATGCCCCGGGGAATCGGCGTTATCGATATCCTTTCATCAACTGCACCAACTGCGGGCCCCGGTATACGATAATCAAGGATGTTCCCTATGACCGGGCGCGCACCACGATGTCCGCATTTCCCATGTGCGAGGCGTGCCGTGCGGAATACACGGATCCGGGGAACCGCCGTTTCCATGCCGAGCCGACCTGTTGCCCGGCATGCGGTCCGAAGGTCTGGCTCGCCGATTCGGCGGGAACTGTACTCCAGAGTGAAGATCCGGTCGGTGAAGCCATAGAAAGGCTCCGAAACGGCGCCATTGCGGCCGTCAAGGGGCTGGGCGGATTTCATCTTGCCTGTGATGCAGGCAATGCCGTTGCCGTGGAACGACTACGCCAGCGCAAGCAACGC
>JAKPRU010001041.1 GCA_029557025.1 Candidatus Omnitrophota bacterium
GTTCTCGGTGTTGACCGTATTCGTAATTGAGATGTTCCGATTTCCGCCAAGGCAAGGCTGTCAACAATGTGTTCTCGGGTGACAGTTCTTTACCGGTACGGAGCGTTACGCTTGCGGAGCCGCGGGCGGCAGAAAAACCCGGGTGGCCATCTCACGGTCCATCATGAACAGTCCGCTCGGCGCGTCGCCGATCATTTTCAACTCATCCACGATTTGGCCGGCGGTGGATTCTTCTTCTACCTGCTCGGTAACAAACCATTGAAGAAATGTGCTGCAAGCGTGATCCCGCAACTCCATGGCGATATCGACCAGCTTGTTGATCCGCGCCGTTACTTTCTGCTCGTGTTCGACTACCGCCTGGAAAGCCGCCAGGGGCGAGGCCCACTCGTTCGCAGGTGCGTCCACCGCTTTCAGGATCGCACGGCCTCCGCGTTCAATTACAAAATCGAACATTTTCATGGCGTGCAGCATTTCCTCCTGAGCCTGTACGCGCATCCAGTTAGCGAATCCACGAAGGCGGATGTTCTCGAAATAGGCCGACATGGACAAATACAAATAGGCCGAGAACAGCTCGGCGTTGACCTGGTCATTGATCGCATCCTGCATCTTTTTGTCGATCATCGGTTCATACCCCTTTCTGTGGGTGTGGCTTATTTCAACTTTTTTACAGCGTCGATGGCCGCTGCGTAGTTCGGCTCGTCGGTTACTTCCTTTACAATTTCCGCATAGCGGACAATTCCTTCTCTATCCACGACATACACGGCGCGGGCCAGGAGACGGAGTTCCTTAATCAGCAGGCCGAATGCCTGGCCGAATGATGCATCCCTGTGGTCGGAAAGAGTGCGAACGTGTTTCGCCCCTGCGGCGCCGCACCAGCGGGCTTGGGCAAATGGAAGGTCCATACTGATTGTCAGGATGTTCACGTCCGGCCCCAGCGCGCCGGCTTCCCGGTTGAATCGCTTGGTCTGTATGTCGCAAACCGGGGTGTCTAGCGACGGCACGGAAGAGATCACGCAAATCTTCCCCCGGTACGAGGAAAATCTAACCTCCGACAAATCGTTACCGAATACGGTAAAATCCGGAGCGACATCCCCGACCTTTACCTCGTTGCCCACCAGAGTCAAAGGGTTTCCTCCAAATGTAATCACACCTGTTCGTTCGTGCATCGTCGTTACTCCGATCCTTGGTTCTCAACCGCAGGGAGACATCCCTTGTTTAACCTGTTCGAGATCCTCCAGCAGGAGGTTGTGTTTCTCCTCGTCGGCCAGGAGGTACTTGACCAGATACTCCTGAATCGCCATTTTCTTGCCTTGCATGACTTGCAAGACCTCTTCGCCCATCACAATCGTCTGTTTTTCAATTTCAATATGTTTCTCAATTCCATCCCAGACCCGCTGTAATGCGTCAGGATTGAGCGATATTGTCTCGTTATCGAGGCTGTCGATCACCATCTGTTGAACCAGATGGTGCATCAGGGAATCGCGTTGAATGATCTCCATGAGCAGGTGGATGATCGGATTGTCGGATTGTTCCATGATCCGCCCGGTTGACGCGACGGCGGTGTCCTCGACTTTCTGCCATTGTTTCATCACGGAACGTATTTTCCGGTGCAGCTCTTGGGGGCACATACGATTCCTTTCTTGTATTCCCTGATGTTGATGCGATCCGCCGGTTCCGGCTAACTCGGTATATTATAGCGTTTTCCGAATACGGACAACACGCGATTCATTTTCTGTTTTTGCATCGAGGACACACGCCTGTGAACGTAAGACAGTGTCCCGTGACCTTATACCCGGAAATCCCGCCGACTGTTTTCTCCACATCCGCATTCAGATCGTACCCGACATCCTCCACGCGGCCGCAACACGTACACAGAATATGATTGTGCCTGGAGATGTTCCGGTCGAAATGTTTCTTGGAGCCTTCCACTTTCAGGGTTCTGACCATTCCGGAGTCCGAAAGGACCTGTAAGTTCCGATACACGGTTCCCAAGCTGATCCGGGGCAGAGATTTCCTTGCCATCTCGTATATCTCCGATGCCGTCGGATGCCCGGTCGATTCTCGAACCGCGTTGAGGATGACCTGGCGCTGCCGGGTTATTCTGTGTTCTGCCAATTCTTTCAAGATGCTTGCCTCTTGTAATAATAGTAACCGTTCTCAATTACTTGTAAAGGGCGCCTTCCCCCGAATGGAGAAAAATGATTGGAAAGATATCCGTGGAAATGCTCCCCGGCGGCCCTGTTCACAAGGCGCAAAAAAGTTGTCCCGTATGCTTACTCTTCCATGTCAAGTCCCAGAGACCGTCCAAGAACCTCTTCATATACCGATAGAACGCCTTGGACCATCCGCTCCTGCGAGAAAAGTTCCCTGGCGCGTTGACGGGCTTCGGCTCCGTATTGCAGACGGAGTTCCGTACTGTCCAGCAACCGAGTCAGCGCCTCCGCCAGTGCCTTGGGATTCTCGGGTGGAACCACAAGACCGGTTTTTTCATGCAAGTTGACATAGGAGGTACCGGTTCCAATCTCGGTCGAAACCAGGGGAAGGCCTGAGGCCGCCGCTTCGATCAGCACAATCCCAAAGGCCTCGCTTCGGTATATCGACGGCAGGCAGAAGACATCCGATGCGAAATAGTAAGGAGCGACATCATCCACCTGCCCCAGGAATTGGATGCGGTCACGGTATGGAAGATCGGCGGCTTGTTTCATCAGGTCTCCGAGCAACGGCCCCTCGCCCACGATCAATAAGGTTCCGTTCACATCCCGCATGGCCTCCAGAAGATACTTGACACCCTTGTAGTACCGGAGAATGCCGACAAACAAGACCAGGCGCATTCCGTATCGGCGTCGGATCACCTGGGCCTGGTCTTCGATTTCCGGTGTGGGGGTGAACCGATTCAAAGGAACTCCGAGCGGAACGACTCGACATTTTTCCCGAAAATTACTCAGCACCGGCGAGGTGTTCAGGTAATTTGGTGAGGTGACGATGATTCGGTCGCTTTCGCCGAGAAATCGGTAAAGAAAAGGACGGTATAACGGAAAAATCCATGCCTGGCGGACAATATCGCTGTGGTAATGCACAATCACTTTGCCGCGCGGGCGGGCGATGAGGTGAGACAGAACGGCGGTCGGATTTGGCAGATGATAGTGCAGAATATCCGCCGAGTGTATCCGCAGCCACAGCGGGAAGGTGGGCGCAACGGGGCAGGAGAGCAATCGCCCCCATTCGCCCACCCGGCAAACCGGAATGCCCTCGATTTCGCTGTGTTCGGTCAGCCAACGCCTTCCGTTAACCAGTACAGACAACTCCCCGCAGACATCCCGGCAGCCTTCCACCAGACGGTGGATCGAAATCTCAATGCCGCCGGTGATCGGAGGATAGCAATCTTTGTAGATGTGAACAACGCGCACGGAATCACCTTACCGGTCTATTACAGCATCCTCATCAATCAATGATCCTGTCCAAAACTGGCGCTCGGAAAACAGCAAAGTCTAATAAAATCAATGCCTGTGTATCTCCCCCGATCTTGGGGGAGATGCTTGACGGTTGCTTTCCCCAGCCGGATGACCCTCCCTTTTGGAGAGTATCCACTCTCTCTTCCCTTGCGATGAGGGAAAGCATGTCTCCAGGGCAACCTCTCTCAGAACGACCGGGACGCAATCCGCTGAATTGCATCCGCAATGGCCTGTCTGGCCCGGGGGTCTGTTTCGCGGTCATACGCGGTCTGCAAGTGGGCTAAAATCGGTTCGTTGTCAAAGTTTCCGAGCGCATTCGCCGCCGCCGCACGGATCAGCGGATCGCTCATGTCATCCAGCGCCTTGTCCAGCAGTGGAACGGAGTCCTTGTTGTTGATGCGGCGACAGGCGGTCAGGATTCTCTCACGGTACTCTTCATCGGTTTGCCCCTTAACAGCATCCAGTAAGGCTTGGGTGGCCTCCGGGGTTCCGATCATCGCCAGGGCATTGCCGGCGCCGGTCTGTATCTCCGGCCGCACTCCCGGCTTGATCGCATCGGACAATGCAGAAACGGCCTCTGGATTCCGTATTTCCGAAAGAGTATTCGCAATTCGCTGCTGATAATTGTCGTCCACTCTGCCCGACCAATCCAACAGGCTTGTCACCACCGAGGGGCCTCCGAGCGAGGAGAGAATCTTTCCGGCGTCTTCCGACCACCAGCCTACCGAGTCCTGAAGAAGCCCTTCGATGACCTGTTCCATACAGGCGGGATTGTTGATTTTGCACAATTGCGCGCGGAGATTGTCCTTAATTCGCGGGTCCTGTTCATTTTGGATCGCCTTGAGGAGTTCTCCCAAGGCCTTCGGTGTGCCGATCAGCGCCAGCCCATAAGCCGCAAATTCCCGGACATTTTCATCAATCGGACTGTGCATCAATCCGGCCAGACGATCCACCGCCGCATCCCCGAAGGCCGCCATTCGTTTCAGAATATCCATCAACTTCGCCTTGTCTCTGGGGCTGCCCAGGACCGTGGGCGCAAAGTCTGCCAGGAGTAAATCCAGCTGACGATCGATCGACATCTCCGGTGTTGGTTCCACGCTGACCGTTGTTGTGCCTTCTTCAATCTGAATGGTTGCCGCCGGAGTTTGCACGGGAAGAGGAGTTAGGGCTTGAACTTGCGTTGGAGATGCGATTGGTGTGGGAGTCTCTTTCACTTCCGGCGGCTCCGTGCCGGTTTGAGGCCACAACAAAATAAACACCACCAGCGCTGCCACCAGAACCATAATGAAAAGAACGGCCTTATTGTTCATCTTTATTCCTTTCCCGACTCCTGAAAAATCTCACCTGTAACCGTCTGAGATCGCCACGTCGCCGCCCATCGACAGGCAGGGACGCCTGTCCCACCAGTGAGCTAGGCGTCCCCGCCTGGCAGCTACCCAGTAAGCCAGGCATCCCTGCCTGGCAGCTACCCAGTAGGCCAGGCGTCCCTGCCTGGCAAAGAAGGGCTTCTTCACCCAATCACCGGCCCCGCCGGAGCGAGGCTCGCAATGACGATATTGTCAAGACTATTCATTTACACAACACCAGCCCCCGGTCCTTATTGCTCCTGTGTGGACTGGTAATACTGCATCAGGATTTGTGCCACTTCCGGGCGGGAGAACTCCGGCGGTGGAGCCTCGCCCCGGGAGAGCATCTCGCGGACCTTCGTGCCGGAAAGCAAAATAAAGTCTTCTTTGGTGTGATCCGGCACATCCCGCATCATCACGATGCGCCCCAGTTTCCTGGACCAAGCCGTGTGGTCCGCCTCGAAGATTTCGATCTGTAGCGCTCCCGGCGGGACTTCCTCCCGGAAAATCGCTTGGGCATCAAACGGGCCGTAGTAATTCCCCACACCGGCATGATCGCGACCCACGATCAGGTGAGTGCAGCCCGCGTTCTGACGGAAAACAGCATGAAGAACGGCCTCACGCGGCCCGGCATAAAGCATATCGAATCCATAACCCGTTACCAGAACCGTATTCGGTGGGAAATACCGTTCCACCATTTTGCGAATGCAGGCATCCCGTACATCCGCCGGAATGTCGCCTTTTTTCAGTCTGCCGAGAAGCATGTGAATCAGAATGCCGTCCGCGTTTACCGCTTTGTGAGCCATGCGGCACAATTCCTCGTGCGCCAGGTGCATAGGGTTCCGGGTCTGGAACGCGACGACTTTTTCCCAGCCGAGTTTCTTCATTTCTTCGCGGATTTGATAGGCCGTCCGGAACGTCTCCGGAAATTCCTTCTCAAAATAGGAGAAATTGAGAACCTGAATGGGGCCGGAGATAACAACTCTTCCGACGGAATTGAATGCTGCAACTCCCGGATGGTTCGGATCGGTTGTCCGAAAGATTTTTTCGGTCATCAACTTCATATCATCATTGGTGAATTCTTCAATCGCTTCTACGGTCTGGACGGCGAGTACCGGATTTCCATCCACATTCGGGTCTCGCAAGGCGATCCGCTTTGCACCTTTGATCCCATCGGCGTTATTTACCACGTTCACAATCGGGACCGGCCAGAACAGGCCATCGGTGGTGCGCATGTTCTCCGCGACATGGAGGCTATCTGCGCGGTTCATATACCCCTTGAGCGGATTGAAATACCCGCTTCCCAGCATGACCGCATTGGCCGCGGCAGCTGAGGAAACAACAAGGGACGGCAGTGATTCGGCCTCCTTAAGTAATTCATTTCGCTGATTTTCAGTCCGAACATACAACGGATTCAACGTATCCGTTCCATGGGGTTTGATCATTACACCTGTCTCACTTTCATGGGAATTATTTCCGGGAATGCAGGTTACGACGTAGAGTGCAATTTTTCCAGTATTCACGCCAACCGTCAGGGAGAGACGCCTGACCTGCCGGGAAATGGCAGGCGGGCCGCGTCGGAATTGCG
>JAKPRU010000348.1 GCA_029557025.1 Candidatus Omnitrophota bacterium
GTGAATTCCTTTGTGTATATTGTTGAGCCTCGCGCTTCTGCGGAACTTCGAGCAATCCCGTTCTGCACCTGGCCCTATCAGGACGTTGATATCCGCGAACTCAAGGCCTCGATTGGATACTATTCCGACATAACCAGGAAATCGCGTGACACGGGCGGGACGTGGGACCGGATCGCGGTTGCGGCGCATTGTTTTGTTTTTGAGCCGATGACATTCGGACTATTTGCATCCAGGAATGAGGATTTGGTGGACAAGCCGGATGATCCTGATGCGCTTATGCCGAAGTTCGACTTTATTATCAATCACCTTCCGGCGTGGATGAAACCGAACGTGGTTTCTCGATTCAAACAGCGCAAGAACCTTGACAACGGGTCGGTGATCGACGGTGAATCCACGACAGCGGATATCGGTCGTGGTGGTCGTCGTTTATTCGTATTTCTCGATGAAGGAGCAGCCCATGAGAATTTCGAGAGAGCCATGGCAAGTACGCAGCACACAACCGCTACTCGGTGGGCGTTATCGACTCCGGGAAATCCGGCAGATCGTGGCGGATTTGCATGGAAAGAGGCGTGGAAGGTGCCTAGCCTACATGACGATACACTGGTTCCTGAACAGCCTGGAATACGACTGCACGGAATGCGCCACCGTGAACTGAGTTGGATGGACCACCCGGAGCATTCTGCCGGGATGTATTGGTATGAGGGGGATGAATTGCATAGCGATCCACAGTATGAATATCCTCCCGATTTCCGATTCCGACGTGAGGACCGTTGGGGCAACAAAGATCCGGACGGCAAGAAGCGAAGTCCATGGTATGACGCTATTGAGGATGAGTGTATATCTCCGGATCAGGTCAAGCTCGAAGTCGATATGGACGATGAAGTCAGCGACACGCGATTCTTCTCGGATGCTGTTCTGGATTCGCATATCGAGCGGTTTTGTGAAGAACCGAAGTTTGTCGGAACGCTTGATTATGACACGGTAACGCATTTTGCGCGTGGATTTATCCACGATCCGATAGGTGGAAAGTTCAGACTGTGGTGTCCAGTGGATGGGAAAGGGAGACCGCATGGATTTGGCGAGTGTGCGATCGGTGTGGATATTGCGGCTGGTGGCGGGAAAGGCTCAAACAGCACGATTTCGCTTGGGGATAAGACGACGCGAAAGAAGATTCTGGAGTATATTTCAAAAGAATTGCGCCCGGACCAGTTGGCGTGCATGGTTTTTGCACTTGCGCGCATGTTCAATTGTGCGAAAGTCTGTTGGGAAAGCACAGGAACTGTCGGATCTCAGTTCACAACCACATTGGTGCATGAACTGAGATATCTCAATGTGCAATTTGAAGAGGACAGGAGCAAGGTTGACGGAAAAACGAGTAAAAAATATGGATGGGGCAGCACCGGGGACAAGAAGGGTGTGCTTTTAGGCTCCTATTTGCGGGCGTTAGACCTTGGAACCTTTATGAATCCGAGTCAGAAAGCGGTCGAAGAGTGTCGGATGTTTGTGGTGACGAGTGACAATCGTGTGGAACACAGGGAATCCCGCAAGATGAGGGGTCGTGACGCAGCCAGCACGGGAAAGAACCATGGGGATATTGTGATTGCGGATGCGCTTCTGAACATGATGTTCGGGCCGGTGGATGATGATTACAAGGTACGGATTGGGATGAAGGCTCCGGAGAAGTACAGTATGGAGAATCCTGCTCCGTTTAGTGTGTTGTGGTATGACAAGCAGAAAGAGAGAGAGTTGAGGCAGGGTGCGATTTATTGAATCGAAAGGAAAGG
>JAKPRU010000702.1 GCA_029557025.1 Candidatus Omnitrophota bacterium
CGAACTCGAGTCGTCTACGGCGCAATCGCTTCGTGCCATGCGCACGGATTTTGAAACGCTGCTTCGGCAGTCCGATTTTGTTACCCTTCATGTACCGCTTACCGATCAGACAGAACACTTGATCGGAGATAAGCAATTTCATCTTATGAAATCCACGGCGTACCTGATTAACACATCGCGCGGACCGGTGCTGGATGAGAAGGCGCTGGTCAAGGCTCTCCAGGAACGGAGGATTGCAGGAGCGGGGTTGGATGTATTTGAGCATGAGCCGTACATCGAGCCGGAATTGCTGGAAATGGAAAATGTCGTCCTTCTTCCTCATATCGGCAGTGCGTCATTTGAAACTCGGGCCCGGATGGCGATCATGGCGGCGGAGAATCTGATCGCGGCGCTTCAGGGCAAGGTTCCTCCGAATTGCGTAAATCCGGAGGTGTTTTCGAAAAGGCAGGGAATAGAACAAATTTGATAAGACACGTGGGACCTGCAGGAAGCGGCGGGGAACAACACGCAATTCGGCGCAGGATTCGTATCCATGGTGCCGTAACACACAATAGGGAAATGTCTATTTGAAGGGGATTCGGTTGCACGGCATTAACGGTATTGATCACTTCCGGGAACATAACTTTCAGTAGAGCGGCGCAGGCGAATGCGAAATCCTTTGTAGATAGACGACTGGACGGTTCCGTACGATGCGTAAACCCAACCGTCCGGTCCGACATTCGATGCGGATTTCGGGCCATAGAACCCATGAATTGGAACATCGCTGATCGGGACAGGCGGAAAAGTCAACACGCGCCACCAGGTCTCGCCGAAATTGTTTGTGGCATACAGGCGTGGGGACTGCATTTGCCCGTTATCGAGCGGCTCCATGCCATAAGGTAGATATTGGAAAAGCACAACAGGGCGACCGCTCAGGAACTGACTCCAGAACCAGTTTCCTTTGTCCGCCCACGGAATCGGCGCCCCGGGCAGATGATCCATAATGGTTGTGGTCCAAAAAGGCTCGTTTCCGTAAACGGCCTCTTTACCTTTCTCCCATCG
>JAKPRU010001059.1 GCA_029557025.1 Candidatus Omnitrophota bacterium
AGGGCGCCGTACTGACACAGCTGTCGAAGTTCTGGTTCGACATGATGGCCGACATGGTCCCCAATCACCTGATCAGCGCCAACGTAGCGGAATTTCCACCGGAACTGCAGCAATTCCGCGATGTGCTCCACCTCCGCAGCATGCTGTCGGTCAAGGCAGACATGTTTCCCGTTGAGTGCGTGGCCCGCGGCTATCTGGCGGGCTCCGGCTGGGCCGAGTATCAGAAAAGCCAATCCGTATGCGGCATTCCGCTCCCGGCAGGATTGAAGGAATGCGACCGGCTTCCGGAACCAATATTTACCCCCGCAACCAAGGCCGAAACCGGCCACGACATGAACATCTCCTTTGAAGAGAGCGCCGGGATTATCGGGATTGACAACGCCACAAAGCTAAGGGACTTGACGATCGGCATTTATAATCGCGCCTCTGAATACGCACTCTCCAAAGGCATCATCATCGCGGATGTCAAATTCGAGTTTGGTGTTTATGAGGGCAAGATCATTCTCTGCGATGAAGTTCTGACTCCGGATTCCTCCCGATTCTGGCCTCTGGACAGCTATAAACCCGGCGGCGCCCAGCCTTCCTTCGACAAGCAGTATGTGCGGGACTATCTCGACCAGATTCATTTTGACCGGAGGCCTCCGGGCCCCGAACTTCCTCCTGATGTCGTGAAGGGCACAACCGAAAAATACCTCGAAGCCTATCGTCTGCTTACGGGCTCCAGTCTGGTTTAGCAGACAAATTTCCGGAAGTCACAAAAATATTTTTTTATCCGGAAAATGTGTGTAATCTTGGGCCATGCATTTCAATCAATGGACGTTCGTGGATTTTCTATTTGTCGGCATTGTTCTCGTGTCCATAGGCTTTGCTTTGATGAAGGGGTTGGTGCGCGAGATCATCAGTATCGTCGCTCTGATCGGCGGCTTTATTTTGGCGGTGTTGTACTACCCGCTCGCGGGCAGCAGGCTGGTTGAATTTTGCAAAACAGAATCGATGGCCTGCTTCGCAGGTTTCCTGGCCATCTTTCTCGGCTGCCTGCTTATCGGCGCGCTTGTCGCTTTCATTGTGAATCGCTTTGTCAAAGCGGCCTCGCTCAAGTGGGTAGATCGTCTGCTGGGGGGCGTTTTCGGGCTCCTCCGGGGATGGGCAATCGCATCCATTCTGGTTTTGGCGCTGATTGCGTTTCCAATTCGAGACAACCTTGTTTCGCATTCGGTGCTGGCGCCCTACCTGCTCGCAGGAGCGCGCGCGGCCATCCTTCTCGTCCCTGAAGATCTCAAGAACAAATTCGACGAACACTACAGGAAGGTCCTTCATTCCTGGAATCAGAATAGGAGCGCGGCGTGAGCGAAAGCGAGACGAAACAGCCGCTCCGGCTTAAGGAGCGGCTGGAAAATATCTGCAGAGAAATGGTGGAAAAGGGCATCCTGTTCTCAGAAGCCACCGAGCATTTCGAGAGATGCTTCATTTCGGAGGTTCTCCGGAGAAACAACGGCAACCTGATACGCACCGCCGCCAAACTGGGTATTCATCGCAATACCCTCTCCAAGAAGGTCAACCACCACAAAGTCTCTAAGAAATAGGTCCCGCGCCGCAGGCGCTAAAATAAAGACAGCCACGGATTGGCACGGATTTCACCGATTGAATTATTCTATTTCTGTGGAATCCGTGCCAATCCGTGGCTGTCTTTTATTGGGCTATCTCAATTGCGGATACGGGCGCGCGCCTCTATACGTTCTGAATCATCTCGGAATGGTGACGCACATCCACGCCCTGGACAAAGAAAAGGACATCCTCGGCTATATTCGTGGCGTGATCCGCAAGACGCTCCAGTCCCCGGGCGACAAACAAATGCTCGATTCCCGGATGGACCCGGCTTGACTCCGCTTCCATGAAGCGGACAATTTCCGCGTACATCTCAT
>JAKPRU010000705.1 GCA_029557025.1 Candidatus Omnitrophota bacterium
TAATCTCGAATCTCGAATCTCGAATCTCGAATCTTGAATCTCGAATCTCGAATCATAAAAAGATATACTCTAGCCAAAACTGAAATTCCAACAACCCACATGGAGGAAAAGTATGTCTATGCGCAAGGGTGTCCTTTTAGCGGTTCTATTGCTGGTTGGCGTGGTTTCCGTTTATGGAGCCGATATTACCGGCAAATGGACAGCGGAGTTTGATTCCCAGGTTGGTGTTCAGAAATACACCTTTGAATTCAAGGTGGAAGGCACGACGTTGACCGGAACGGCAATTTCAAAAATTGCCGATGCGGCAGAAGCCCGGACTCCGATTACGGAGGGCACGGTCAACGGAGATGACGTTGCTTTTGTTGAGAATCTCAACTATTCCGGCATGGAACTCAAAATCACCTATAAGGGCAAGATTGCGGGCGACGAAATAAAGTTCTCGCGCGACGTGGCAGGGCAGGGCGGCGAGACATTTGTTGCCAAACGCGCAAAGTAGTTTTCTTCGGGTTCTGCAATAAGATCAACCGCGGATGGGCGCGGATCCTCGCTGATGGAAGCATTTTTATCCGCGAAGATCTGTGAAATTATCCGCGGTTGAAGAAATCGCATTTAGGACTTGATCACTTCGCGGACCTTGCGAATCAGCCCGTCGACGGTAAAGGGTTTCTGAATGAAAGCGACACCGGAATCGAGCACGCCGTGGCGCACGATTGCATCATCGGTGTACCCGGACATAAAAAGGATTTTGATCCCCGAACACTCCGCTTCCAGCTGAGAGGCCAGCACCGGCCCGCTCATTCCGGGCATTACAACATCGGTCAGGAGCAGATGCAGTTGCCCTTTCTGCTCCCGGGCGATGCGCAGCGCTTCCGCTCCATTGGGGGCTTCCAGCACTTTGTATCCATGGTCGCTCAGAATACGGCTGGCCAGCATCCGGACAGCGACTTCATCCTCGACAACAAGCACGGTTTCAGATCCTGACAAGTCCGCTTCCGCCTCCTCGCCATTGGACTGCGGCGCCGGTGCGTCGACAGCCTCGGGGAAGTAGACGCTG
>JAKPRU010001079.1 GCA_029557025.1 Candidatus Omnitrophota bacterium
CGAAAGAAGCTGATCGAAGCGGACCCGGATGGATTGACACCGGAAGCGTTTCTATAGAGGAAGAGGAAAATGGGATGGATGGGACCAAGATGACGAATGGGGAGGAGGAAACAGCATCCCCGGCGGCAAAGACACCCGGAACGGATGTCCTGTGCGCCTCCCGACAGACGGGGATGCCTGAGCTACCGACAGGCTACTAACAGGCAGAGACGCCTGACCTACTGGGGAAAATGGTGGGACAGGCCTCCGTGCCTGCCGGCAAGGAATCCAGCGTGACATAAGCCATATAACTACTCATGGAAGAATGCCTGCCGGCGGTGGCGGTGCGACTTCCGGCTATCAGGATTCGATCACCGACAACTACACCGTTGAGCGAATTGAGCATCGGATAGAAGCCCGCGTTCCGGCTGTGCCAGGAGACCGTTCGCGTCTCGGAGCCGGTCCGAGCCTCATAGATTTGCGCGCGTCCCGGTCGGTCGCCGCCATCCAGTAAAATAATCCGGTCACCGGCCGTTACCAGCGACATTCGCCCGCGTATGTCCTGAAAACTACCCAGGTAAGATACCTGTCTCGATTTCCGAAGGGCGACCGCAAGTAAATCGAACTTTCCGAACTGTTCTCTACGGTTGACAATCAAACACCGATCTCCCGAAATAGCCGCCGATTCCGGTCGGATTCCCCTGGGTAACGGAACAACGCGATTCCATTCACAAAGCCGACCATCCTGCTGAATTCGAGCGGCATAAATAGCCGAATGAAACTCCTGTTCCCGAATAATGGCCAATAAATGCCCGCCTTCTACCCAGATGGGAGAAGGAGTCCTTGAGGATTTCGGCAAGGAGGAAATCTGCCATCGTCCGATAATTCCCTTTGCATCCAGTGGAGCGACAAAAAGTTGTGGGCCTTTTAACTGCGATGGCGGAACCAAAAAGAAAATCGCTTCCTCCCCAACGGCCAGCTGGACATCATCACAATGAATGGGGGTCACACCGACACGGCGCAATGTCTGAAACCGCCCACCCAGAATATCGGAGCGGTAAATTGCCCCTTTTTCATCCAGGATATAGACCGCCCGGTCTCGAAGAAATGCTATACCTGTCATTCCAGAGGGACTCGAGGGTTCCGGTCGAGTTACGGTCGGCGCAGGACTCTCCGTCGGCTCGTGAACAGGGGATGTCTCTTGTAACGGCTCCTTATTCGGGGTCTCTTCCGTCTTCGGAATGGTAGTTGTTTTCTCTACATATCCCGGTACCATTTCGGGATCAGGGGCAAGGGGGTCATCACGCTGAACCTGTACGCGCCGCCTGGCGTAAGACTTCCTTTTTCTGCGGCATGCCAGAAGCAACAGAAGCCAGAACAGTCCCAGCCATCCCAAACTACTTCCGAGAAGCACGGGTTTCCACGAGATGCGTTCCTTTTTCCAGACAACTTGCGGGGCCGGAATTGAGGAACAAAGGAGGGCAGCGGAGCCGAGTGTAACGCGGTCAACCCCCTCTTTATGTCCCCCGATTTGGGGGGAGAGGTCTTCGGAGTTATCCACCCCTGTATCTCGCCCATCAACAGGACCAGGACGATGTGCGGTATCGGGGGAGGAGTTTTCGTGTTTATTTGCAGGCGTCGAGGCGGTCTGTTCAGCGCTGCCGATGTCGCTTCCGCCTCCAGGAGCGGCATCCGACCTCGAGCCTTCGCTCAGCTCAGGTTGATTTGCCTGCCCCGGCTGTTCCTTTTCTCTCTCCCCTTGCGAGAGGGTTGGGGTGAGGGAGGGTTGTTCGTGATCGACAGCCTCAACAGCGCCAGGACGATCTCCAGACATGGGGGATACATTGGCAGATCCTGCGCCGGTGCCTTCAGCGCCGCCCCCGATTTCGCTGCCGCTTTCCCGAGCAGATGGAGATATTCCCTTTTCTGTCACCCCGTCTTGTTCCATCTTTCCCCCGGAGAGGGTTGGGGTGAGGGCCTTCGAACTGGGCATAGAACCGGAATGAGCGCCTGCATTCGGACTGGTGTTGGCATTGGGTGTATGATCGGATATAGAAGAACCGGATTCGGCAGCTGCCTGCTCACCATCGCCTGTTCCTTCTCCAGGATCGGATGACGGTTCGGGTTGAGATTCATTGGAATTCATGTTCTCAGACTCTGGTGGAACCTCCGAACCTGCCCCCTTTCCCTCCGGGAGAGGGCTGGGGGTAAGGGACTGATCCGGTGCACTGACAGGATTCGGTAACTGCGTATCCTGCGGGGAAGGTTGCTGCGTATTCCCAATAGTCTCGGATGGGTTTTGATTTTCCGGCAACGGATTCTCCGGCCGGCGGGTTTCAGGGATATCTGATTCATTCATCCCACTGTCATCATTCTCCGTACTCGGCTTTGCGGTTTGGAGCATTCCCTCGTCCTCCCTGTTCCCGCTGATTCCCGAATCCGATTTGCCAGCGCCCGCTTTTCCTTTTTCCGGGAAAAGGTAGTGAACGCGAACCTCTCCTACCTTTGCAGGCGATCCTTTTGGGAACTCGATGCTGTACTCGAAATACCGACCCTGCCGGGCAATTTCGAGCGGGCTTCCGGTTACTTTGACGGACCAGGGACTATAAGGCGCTCCCCGGTCCTGGCTTGTGCGATAACGGATAGCCGGACGGTTCTGTTCGTCGCCCTCCGTGGCCCAGGAGAGAACCAGAATATGCGCGTTGCTTTCCAGATCCACCTCGCCGTGGAAGAACAAAGGCTGATTCTTCCGGATATTCCGGTCCGGCGAAGAAGCGGAATCGACAGGGGGTTTGTCCGGTTCGGACCAGGAAACCTGCCGACCGCCACCCAGGAATTCGCCCATGCTTTGAACCGGGCGGTTTGATTCATCGAATCCGTCCATACGGAGTTGCCCGTCATCCGACAACTCCAGACGGGTGATTTGTTCTATCGGCAACCGGCCCGTGCCGGTCCACTGTGGAGACGGATGTTCGATATCGGCATAAAACAGGGTAGGGCGGCCCGAATGCTCTCCCAACATCCAGACCGCCCCATGAGAGAAAATAAACACGCCCTCCTCGAACCCTGAGGGTGGACTTCCCCAATTAGCCCATTGCATGTGTACCGTGCCCAACGGTCGCTCCATGCGCCATATCCGCCGATGTCCACGGCGGTCTTTTCCGATCGCAAACAGCCAACCCGGAGTCTTCTGATATTGGATCGACTCGGGATCCGCGTCCGGTGGACTCTCCGGTTTGACCGTGCCGGTGTCTTGCTTTTCCGGGAGGTCAGTTCCTGTACATCCGATTCCGGCATCGCCCCATCCGGCCCGGAAATCGGCTACGCGGACCAGCGAGGGCTGACCGTTCGTATGAGCAGCAAAACCCAGGACCGCGATTAACGCGGCTATTAACCTTCCAAGCTTAAAAAACATACGGGCCTCGTCACATACCGCGAGGAAAAATGGGAGATCTGACCCCCATGCGGCATGAGATATCAATCCGCGTGCCATAAAGGGAACCACCGGGTGGATGGCCTGATAGGTGTCTTATTTTACTGTGTTTAGTCAGGATGATTGAATGAGGATTAGTGGGGATTTTTTTTGAGCAGAAATTGCTCAATGGGAAAAAACGTTATCCCTCGCGATGGAAGAGAGTTCGTGTGAAGATTCTACGCCAAGCGGATTTTCAGCCTCTTCCCGAGTGCGAGAGCAACGCTTTGCCGCGTGAGAAGGGTTACTGACGGATTGTCTGGATCGAGAAGCCGGTCCAGCGAAGAGCGGCTTGTTTGCACCATCCGCGCCGGTGCGCTCTTCGGTAGGTTATGTTCTGCCATTTCCTTTTCGATCTGTCAGGCAATAATACGCTCGATAGCAGTAGCCTCTGCCTGCGCAAGGAGACTTTCCTCCTCCAGGAAATCGTCGAAACGGCTGCCGGTATGTTTATTTTTCATATTTCTCAAACAATGCACCAAAATTGGTACACCCAGTCAATCTGAGATTTAACCATCTTGGGACCCCCATTCCTTACAAATTTGTGTAAGCCGGTTCAGTTGTCCTCAGCAGCCAGATACGGCAGCATCACACCGACCCCCATCACCAAGGCCATCCAGGCCGAGGTCCGCATCTGGAAAAACATCGGTGCAAAGAATTGGGCGGTAAGAAAAGCAATGAAACTGAGCAGCAATCCCTGATTCACCCACCGCAGGAACGAATCCGGCAGGGTATTCCGCTGCCGCATCAGGCAATGCAGATAACTCAGAATCAGCCACAAATATATCCATAGTCCAACCAGCCCCAGTTTCACTGTCACCCACAGGAAGGTGTTATGCACGCCAAGCAGATTGGTCCGGGGCAGATAAACCAGCATTTCCAGAATCCCGCCCAGGCCGATCCCAAGCCACGGATGCGCCTTGATACTCAAGAGCGCATTCTTCCACTCGACAAGTCGATAATGGGCGCTGCTTTCCTTGGTCGGATGGAAAATGGACCAGACACTCTGCCCCACCGCGTACCAGGAATTCGTAACCGTAATCACGCCCAACAGGAGCACAAGTGCCAACGCGCCAAACACCACAAACCGCACGCGCCTCCTCCCCCCCTCCAGGAGGAACAGGCATCCCAGCGCAACGGCGAAACCGACGTAGTAGGCGCGCTTGTAAGTATTCAGCAGCGTAAGAAGCACCACGGGCCAGAACAACAGCCACATCCCCCGGCGGATTCCCTCCGGCTTTCGGATGAGCAGAAGAAGGACAAATAAAAGATAAGTGACAAAGTTCAGGCCATCGCCCCACTCGGTAAAAATGGCGGTGATCCGCCACTTGATCTGCAATCCCGCGCCCTGGAAATACAAGTACATTCCCTCGGCGCTTTTCAGAATCACGGCCACGCCGAAGATCCACAACAGCAGTTTCAACCGTTCCCGCGTGGTGATGATATTCACGGTTAGGAAGAACACGACGTAGAAGTGCAAAATCCGTCGGGGTTCGAATATCCGGTTCGCTTCGCCGGTCAGGCGAACACAGGTGATATATCCCACGACACACGCCAAGCCGAAAGCCAGCAGGGGAACATCCAGGCTTGTGCGAACAAACCGTGCCCGCGACGAGAAAATCGTCGCGGCAAGCAGCAGAAGCAGAAACACCTCAAACGGATTGATGAATAGACCGGGGAGAGAGAGTTTGTACAGCGTCGGGTAGAGTTTTTCCGTAAGGAGAAGAATATCCTCGGTGATCAGAACCTCAGAGGCGATGAACAGACAGAAAGCCAGATCCAGACGGGAAAGGAAAACAGCGGCTCCGGCAAGAACGGCGAAGACCACCGCTGTGGACCACGGCGGTTTGGCGATGCTGATGAAAGTCAATGCCACAACGAATGCCAATCCGATGATGAAAACGATCCGTTCGGAACTCTGCATTCGGCTCAAAATCGCCGTATTCATGGCGCACCCTCGGAACCCAGAATCGCCTGAAAACTCTTGCTTGTCTGTTCCGTCCAGAGTTTCATCACAACGGCTTTGCGGACGGGGTCTTTCCATTCATCATTCGCGAGACGAAGCAGTTCCTTTTCCTCAACCGGAGGCCGAACAAAACTCGCCATTTTCTCAGCGGGTAGTCCGGCTTTAATCAAGCTTCGCCATGCCGCGCGAAGAAGATCGTGCTGGTCCAGAATTACCGCGCCGACCAGATCATCCAGAATCGTCCATCGCTGCCCGCCCAGCTCATGATTGTAGTTCAAAGCAGATTCCAGAGAGTATGGGGATGCGACAGACCGCTCGGCGATTTGGGGTTCCGCGTAAACAGAAGGAAGTACCGGCAGCCGGTCGAGCGATTCATTCACAGGCCCGCCCGGGTCCCCCGGACGAAGCACCCAGAGTCGTTGCCCCTCCGGGCTGAGCAGGAATCGGACGAATTGCCGCGCCAGTTCCGGTTCCGGCGCTCCTTTCAGAATGCCAAGCGCGTCCGGGTTCATAACCGATACCCCTGCGGGAACGACAAAACGGATGGAGCCGGGCTGCCCTTGGCGCATCTGCGCAGCGGCGTAGAAATCAATCAGCAGTCCGTATGCGGCCTCGCCGGAGACCACATCTTTGCCGATTTGGGAAGAATAGCGTGTGAGGTACCGGCTGTTCCCCGCCAGTTTCATAATGGTTGCCCAACCGTCTTCCCATCCCAATGCCTGAAGGATGATTTCAAAGATCATGTGGGCCACGCCCCCGCTGCGCGGGTCCGGTGTCGCCACCCAGCCGTACACTGCCGGATCGGCGAGGTCCGTCCAGGTTTTGACATCTGGCAGACCGCATCGCTGAACCACGGCATCGTTAATCAGAATCCCGAAAGTGGATAGCGCCACGCCGAACCACAATCCGTTCGGATCATGTAATGGAATCCCTGCAATGGAATCCGGCAAATCTTTGGCAATTTCCGGCGGCAGTTCACAGGGCTGCAACAGCCCAAGCGAACCGAGCCGCAGGTACGGGTCGATGCCGCCACCGAAAAAAAGATCCACGTCGATCCCCTCGGGTGTGCGCTCAAACTGGGAAAGTACAAACCGCAGACAGCGTGAGGTCCCGCCCTGGTCCAGCCAATCGACTGTCACCGTCTCGCCGTACCTGGCCTGATACCACCGGCTGAATGCCGCGCCGAGTTCCCGTTTAACATGGAGGTTGTGCGGCGACACAATGGCCAACTTGCGGGACCCGTTGCTTTGCTGTTCCGCCGCCGGTTTCCCAGAACAGCCGGAGAGCGCCGACAGGCACACAACCGGCACAAAAAACGCAACGGAAAAACACCTTCGCGACATCATCATGGGAGCAATTGTAGCTCGAAGGTATGGGAAGGAATAGACCGGGGATGGAGGAATCGCCATTCCCTCACCCCGACCCCTCTCCCGGCGGGAGAGGGGGCAATTTCAAGATCCTCCGGAAGGAGAGGGAGAACATTGGGATTTCCCGGGAGAGAAGGGAATTTCGGATTTCTGAGATTCGTCCGTGCCTACGCGCGGCAGTCTACCAAGCAGTTGCGGGATCGTCGTTGCTGCTGGACAACACTGCCGGTTGGGGAATAAGAAGCAGTCTCTTCTTTTCCACCAATCAGCGTTCGGACTTCATCATTGAGAAGGCGCAGGGAGCGCCGTACAAGCAATTCATTCATAATGTTTTCCTTGCGCACAGCAAGGACCAGGTCCCGCAGTCGCCCCCCGACATAGGACAACCGCTCCGCATCCTCATGCGGAAGCGCGTGAGAGATCATCTTCAAAGTGATTCTGGACGATGCGGTTCCCAGATACTCCGCCCATCGGCTCATTTCTTCCTGGCGCTGTTCTTCGAGAGACTGGATTTTCCGCACGAGTTCGCTGATTTCCTCGGTGACACTCTGCAGGCCATTCATCGCCCCTGTTGCCAGAAAGGGACGTTCCTCCTTCTTTTTGGCGAGCAGATTCTCATGCAGCTGTATTTCCTGATCCAGAATCGAAATCAACAAATCCAGGTTCGGTCGCGTTCGATTGTGAGAAAAGGACGAAGAATCTTTCGAGGCCCGTTCTTTGAGGGGTTCCGTTCGGGGTTCTGTTCTCTGGGAATTGAAGAATGGGCTGTAGCTCTTATAGACCGATAATTCATTCATCGACGTTCCACCTTATCCAACGGAATGACCGGTTTTGTGAAGTCCATAAAGGGATTCCGTTCCGGCATCGGAATGAACTCAGGTCCCCGCTTGAGAGGAATGGCTCCGGCAACGGGGTCTTTCTTTTTGTTCAGCGGAATGAACTGGGAAACATCCGGCTGCTCCGTCTTGTTCGGAAGACTGAGAAACTGCGCCTTCTTGTCATCCATCTGTTTGAGGACACTTTCGGAGGTGTGCAGATTGTCCTGGATTTCCTTGAGCTGTTCGTAGACCAGATCGGCGATGCCGAATCCCCCCTGTCCCGCGAGGTCTTTCGCAAGCGCGTCATCGGCCATCTCCTGGTACATTTCGGTGGCGTGGGTCGGTTCCAGGAATCCATCCTGGGGGACGGTATTGCG